>JAHDGN010000347.1 GCA_020627645.1 Akkermansiaceae bacterium | reverse complement strand
GATTTCGAAAAGCGTCACCCATCAATCGCGTCTGAATCACTTTTCCCAAAAGGCCGTCTGAAAACTGCCAAATGACCGGTAAGAAGGAATTTCTTTCGGACAAGGCAGGACCAGGGACCTGGTCGAGACCAGTGACCAAGGAGTAGGGTAGCGTGAAAGAAAAGACCTCCCGACCCTATTAGGGTTATCTCCTGTTCCAATCCGTGAAACTACTGATCAAATAAATGAAGCCACCAAAACAGTTGTTTGACAGTTTTCAGACCGCCTCCTAGTCCAACAAACGTTTCAAAGGGTTACTCAGCCAGCTTTCCCAACGCGTGATCAATAAGGGCCTCAGCCGCTCGAACTTCCTTGTAAAGATCGAGTGGGCCAATCCACCGAAACCCTGATTCTGTAGACACAAAATAGATTGAATATTTCTGCCCCAATCTTCCTTCTGCCATGTACTTTGGCAGTGGATTATTCACCAGGAACTTTCGAGCATTCGAATACTCGGCTTTTGTCTCTGATCCATACCGCAACACCGCGAGGCTTTGCAACCGGGCTTGGGCGAGCTGAACAAATTCCTCTTTTTGCAATTCGGAATCGAATCGGAGCTCAATTCGATGTTTCACCTTGGTCGGTTTTTCAGCTTGATGAGGGGCGATCAAATAGCCGTTCAATTCAAATTTCGATTCGATAACGATGGTGTTCTCTGAGCTTGCGATAGACCATTTTTTGTCGTCCAGACGATCACTGAGCTTCTCAACACAATCGCTAATAGCATCGGCCGAATCAGAATCCATCGCGTAGCAAACCGTAGATAGAAGGAACGTAGCCAGTATCAAAAGGCACCTGATTTTCATTTAAGGAGGGAGCCTACAGAGAGACCCACCATGATCACAAGCCATCAATCGACCTAAGCAACATAGTCGATCCAATACACAGGCTGCGAGGCTAAAGGGTGGAGCAAATCATTTTTATCGCATACACTCACAAGGACTCCCGAGGGAACGCCGCCTTCCGGAAGCGTCTGCCGAAAAAAACATCCCATTTCCTCGCCTGGGTCTGCATATTCAAAAATCAAATCTGGTGAAGCTCTCCGAAAAAATTCATTGTCTATGAAGACTTACCAGCCTCTCTTATTCTCTTTCTAACAAAGTCAAAAAACGACTCACTAAGCCATTGCGAATAAGTCAAATCTCCCCGGCACTCTTCAATGGCTTCACGCATCTCAAAGGTAAGATCGAGGCTGAAGTATTCCCGCTGCACCCTCTGCTCTTCGGAAGATTCCACATATCCAATTTTTGTTCCTACCTCATATCTCTCACCTTCAATTCCAATAGTCGTCACCAACCCACTGCAAAAACTCTCCACTTCGAAGGTTGCATCTTTTGTCTCTAGTTCAAAAATCGACTGACCTTCCTCAACACGATCACCACTCTGAACCAACCAACGGCGGAGAGTTCCATGAGTCATTCCGTCGACTATGAGCGGAATCTCAAGTTCTTCTTGATGATTCATTGATCGAGAGATAGCCCGACGAAAACAAGGCGTCAATCACGATGCAAACGAACACCCCCTATCGAAACCACCCCCCGGTTTGTGAAGTTTAGCCGTCGCATCACCCCCTGAACCCTCTGGATGGCAAGAAACACCCCCCCCCTAACACAGAAAAGGATTTCTCTGCACCATCGCCCAAGACAACTGCAGACAAAGAGCGCCATCACACAAAATTTTCATATGAATAATTCTGCTCATTATTTTTGTTACCACGTTGAAGAAACCCCTATTGGATCTATTGTCAGACTGAAATTTAGGTGATTAGTAACTAATCCCCACCATCCACTGATCACTCTCTTTTTATCTGAGCGGTTTCACCGTGGGAATGAGCTCACGCAACCTCTGGTAATTTTCACGATCAAGGCAGCCGATAATACAGTCCTGCCCCCCGAGATCGTAGTAGAGATAGATCTTCGAAGAGTCTTTCTCGCCAAGTAGCCGAACAAAGTGGCTAAATACTTCAGAATCAACACAATCGTCGTCAACTTCACATTCAATCTTAATGGCCTCACCATCGAGATTGAACGACAGCCAGGCCTTCCCCTCCTCGATATCGACGTAGTCCTCAATCTCTGCCAGCGGGAGAGACCCGCTAGCCATCTCGACCATGCGTTTAGCGATATCGACATAGGAGCCGTGATCTTCGATACACTCAGTATCGAAATGCCAAAGGTTGTCAGACCTCGGCTTCCACGGAGGCTCCTCTTGTGTCATTCCTAAACCAACCAGAGTCATCTTAAAACCAGGTTCCTCATAATCTGCGCGATCAAAGCTGCTCAGCAAATCATCCACCGAGAACTCGGAACGCAATGAGATACCACTGGAAGCCAATGCTTCGAGCTTCTCCTCGAGAGTCTCTGGCTGCGATTGCGAGCACCCTTCCGGATTGTCTGGGGACTTGTTACAGCCAAACAGCAGGGAAAAAATGCCCATAGTGAAGATAAGAGCAATGCGACACATTATTTTTTCAAAAACATCCTAGGCATGTCAGCCGCTACTGGGGGCGAACCTTCAATCCCAACCCAGATTTTTCTTTGATCCCTAGCTTCGGATCGAAGGCAGTTGAAGACTGATTTGTTTCAACTTTTTTTGAAGTTTTGATCTTCTTAGATCTTTGAAGATGTAGGGTGTGACTACCTTTCGCGTAGACTTCACGAACAACTGCGGTGCCATCCTTACCAAGAGTAATGATAGTCCTATTTGCTGGATGTGCAGACCATGATCTAAAAACTAACTTGGTCTTTGTGACCTCCAGGACAGTGATACCATATTCAGATTTCTTGGAATCAGAGAAGTATCGATAGAGCGCCTGCTTCTTACCCTTCTTGAAAAGATATTCTTGGTCAGGGAGCTTTTCGATTACCGCTTGTGGTGCGGCACCCTCGGGTGGGTGGTAGATAGCCTTCTTAACAACCCAAGCGCCCAGAAACTGCTTCGGCGGGATCTCATACTTTGATTGACCTGAGAGCGGTCCAGAGAAACAGAACAAGTAGATAGCTAAGAAGAAGAGGTATCTCATGTGATTTCAGCGTCAAATTTTACCAGCCGCTGACTCAACCCGAGAATCAACGATCATTCACCTGGTTGCTTTACTCTATACTAAATCTCACAAACCACAAGAGCTGCCAGCGCTTGGGTGGAATGCCTTGTTAAAATGATCGATCCTCACCCGAGATTGGGATCTCAATGTCTTCCAAGATTCCTGGTCTCACAACGCCCTCCCACAAAATTTCTTCCGATCGAAAAACTGCCAAAACCATCGGTTTCTTCTCCCATGAATCGTTCCACCGCCCAGTTCCAAATTCTGCTACCCCTCCCTGATCAGTAACCGCTTCATTCCAGCCTCCGGTAGAATCCCCATCAAAAATTTTAACCATGACCCCGGGAACCACTTGCCCACAATCCGTCACGATAACACGCCTCGTGTTCGTAGAGACCATCACAAAATAACCTAGGATTAACACCAGGACAACGATTGAAACTCCTACAGTAAACCGATACATCAAAATTTACATCACGTCTGAGCTCTCTGGCCTCTAACTGGAATTACCAAGAAGCTCCAAAACCGAAGAGCAACTTACAGGCTACATATTCACTTCGAAAACGTCAAGACGCGGTCAATAGTTCGGCGCACTGCGATGTTCGCCTTGGAGCTGTTAGTTTCTCCACTCGGCTATGGCGTATCCAGTAACCTTGATTCCCTCACTAGGATTCGAGCCAGTTGGATCTTCTTCGACAAATGCCGACAGACTAACCGGCAGCTGTCCCTCTTCCAGCTCTCCAAATCGAAATGTTAAATTGCTAACGTCGAGATGCTCCGAAAGATAAAAAACAGGGCTAACTCACTTTAGATTGTGGTGGGGAAAAATAGACCACAACATCTT
>JAHDGN010000008.1 GCA_020627645.1 Akkermansiaceae bacterium | reverse complement strand
GCAATTTACTATTCCCCTGGATCTGACCCGATGCCGGCATCTGCTCCCCCGACCAGAGAGAAGCCGCAAGTTTTTGTTTTACGCAAAAAGAACCCGGTGGCTCGCCTTTCGCAGGCAATCAAAAAGCGTATTCCTATTGGGAGAGATGGCTCAACTAGTCGAATTGAGCTTCCCGTTGAGGGCAGAATGATCGAGCTCGAAATAAGATGCCAGTCATCAAGCCCTGTGCCTTTCTCCTACGAGCGATACGATTGGAGTGCAGAGATTCGAGTTGTTGGTGCTGGATTAAAGCTGATCACTGAAAGTGAGCCGTTTCTGGCTCCGACGGATGGGTATGAAAAAGTTTTCCGTGTGGAGATGCTGAAGGATGACGAGCAAAATTGGAAATCAAGCAGTATCCGAATGAGCAACTTTTGGGTTCAATTTGACGATGAGACTTATGCCAAAGCGCATATTAAAGTGACAACTGGTCGTAAGCACGAGGTGAGGGCCGAAATCTGGTACAATTTAGAAGGAACAAACAACTTTGAGCGTTGAGCCATTTGTTCGTGGTTCGGAGGTCGTTGGTTTTGCGGAGCCGTGCTGAGGTCTAAGCCGTCAGACTAGCGCAGTTGCTTGCACCATTTTAGGAAAGTTAAGGGTTTGTGCTTGTCTGGAGGGGGGGAATGGCTTTGATGGTTCGGGCGATGGTGTAGGTCGCCTGATGACTGTCTCGGTGATGAAAGTTGTAGATCTCCAGAAGGTTGATTCGTCGACCAAGGTGGCCGCTATTTTTTTGGGGTTGGTGGGGGTGTTTGTTTATTTTGTGTATCCAAGTTTTCCGACGGCGATTGGGAAGAATTTGACGAGTTGGATTTGGGAAGCTTGCAATCCGAAGAATGGGTTTTTGCATGGGAGGTTTGTGCCGGTGGCTTTTTTGATCATGTGTTGGATCGGGGTGAAGAGGGCGAAGAATGAAGAAGTGAGGTCGAGTTGGGTAGGGGTGGGGTTGTTGCTGCTGGGGTTGTTGAGTTATTTGGTGGCGGTGAGGACGATTCAGCCGAGGATTGCGCTGGCGGGATTGCCTTTGGTGATTATTGGGGTGGTTTATTTTTTGGCGGGGTGGAAGGTGGCGAGGCATTTTGTGTTTCCGGCGTTCTTTTGGTGGTTTGCGATTCCGGTGCCGGGGCTGAAGGATGCGTTGACGGGTAATTTACAGGTGTTGGTGACGAAGAGTTGTTATCATGTGGGGAAATTCGTGGGGATGGATTTGGTGAATCATGGTTCGAATATCAGTGTGGGTGGGAGCGATTTGAGTATTGCGGAGGGGTGTAGTGGGATTCGGTCGTTGATGGCGTTGGCGATGATTGCGGCGGTGTATGCGAATTATACGCAGAAGACGTTGTGGAAGAAGGCGGTGTTGTTCGCGTGTGCGTTGCCGTTGGCGATTTTGGGGAACTTTTTCCGGATCTTTACGATTTTGGTGCTGACGCACTTTGGTTTCGAGGAGTTTGCGAGGCAGACGTATCATGATTGGGCGGGGTTGTTGTTGTTTTTCCCGATTGCTTTGGCGGGGTTGTTTTTGTGTGACTATTTGTTGAATTGGCGGACGCGGAGGAAGAAGAAGGTGAAGCGGACGAGAACGAGGAGATCGGTTGTGAAGACGTAGATGATGAAGAGGCGATTGTTCATTGTGTCGGGGATTTTTCTCGGTTTTTTGGGTTTGTTGTTGGCGCTGCCTAAGGCTCCGCCGATGAAGCCTTCGAGGTTGGCGAAGTCGTTGCCGTTGGTGGTGGGTGATTGGGAGGGGAATCCGAAAGAGGTGGGTGAGGCGGAGAAGAAGGTGTTGGCGGGGGATACGGAGTTTGAGCGGATGGAGTATCAGCATTGGAGGGGAGATGTGCCGCCGATTGAGGCGTCGATTGTGTTTTCGGGGAAGGATATGAGTGCGAGTATTCACCGACCGCAGGTTTGTTTGCGGGCGCAGGGGTGGGAGTTTATGATGGAGGGGAATCGGGTGTTTAAAGAGGTGTTGCCGGGGGGGAAGGATTTGCCAGTCCGGGAGATGGTTTGTCGGATGCCGGATATGCAGAAGGAGGGGGAAAAGTGGGTGCCTCGGTTGCGGGAGGATGGGTCGATATTGTATCATTGGAGGGTGTTTTTCTATACTTACTTTGGGCATGAGGTGATTGTGTCGGGCCAGTATGAGCGGACGTTCCAGGATATGGAGGATCGGTTGTTGAGGGGGTTTGATCAGAGGTGGGCGTATGCGACGTTTTCGATGATGGTGACGGAGGAGTATGTGAAGCAGGGGATGTCGATGGGAGGGTATCAGTCGATGAATTTGGCGGAGTCGCGAAAGCAGGTGGGTTTGTTTTTGAGGAAGTTGTTGCCGATGGTGGTGGCGGAGCCGGGTGAGGGAGTGGATGAGATGCTGACGAAGGCAAACAACTAGGATTTGGATTGAGATGAGTGAGAGTGGTAAAGGGCATCAGTTTTCGGTTCAGTTTTTGCAGATTGTTGATGCGTTGCTGATTTGGGGGAGTTTTGTGTTGGCGAGTGTGTTGTGGAAGCCGTTGGGGGTGATTTTGGGGCGGGGTGGCGGTGGTTGGGGGGGATGATGTGGGTGATTTATATTATGGTGCCTTTGACGCCGTTGCTGTTGGACCGGTTTCATTATTATGACCGCTTGGTGAGTAAGGGTGGGGGGCAGCGGTTGAATGAGTTGTTGCGGGCTTTTGTGGTGGTGGGGTTGGTGTTGGGGATGACGGGGATTTTTGGTCAGTTGGGTGAGACGAGGCGGTTGATTTTGGGGAGTGGGTTGTTGTTGTCTGCGGGCGTTCTGTGGTTGAGGGGTTTTTTGACGACAAGGTACTTGAAGGCGAGGGTGTCTCAGGAGGGTTCGCGAGATGCGGTGGCATTGGCAGGGAGTGAGGAGGAGGTTGAGGAATTTTTGGGGACGGTTGATCCGGATGTTTTATCGACTTGGCGAGTGACGGAGCGGTTTGATTTGGAGTCGGGCTCGGTGACTGAGTTGAATGAATTGATTAAGCGGGAGTCGTTGCAGCGGGTGATTTTTTTGTCGGGGCATACGGCGTTTGACCGGGTGGTGCGGGCGGTGGAGACGTGTGAGTTGCAGGGGGTAGAGGCGATGGTGGGGGCTTCGTTTATTCGAACACAGGTGGCTCGGCCGAGTTTTGAGGAGGTGGGGGGGAGGCCGATGCTGGTGTTTCGGTCGACGCCTGATTTGTCGTGGCAGGTTTTGGCGAAGAAGTTTTTGGATTTCTTTGGGGCGTTGGGGTTGATTGTGCTGACTTTTCCTTTGTGGATTTATGCGTATGTGGGAGTTCGGAGGAGGAGTCCGGGGGCGCCGGTATTGTTTAAGCAGGAGCGGGCAGGTTTGTATGGAAAGCCGTTTTCGATCTACAAGTTTCGGACGATGGTGCCGGATGCGGAGAAGATGTTGGATCGGGTGAAGGAGGAGCATGGGAATGAGGTGGACGGGCCGGCGTTTAAGTTGACGGAGGATCCGAGGATTTTTCCGTTTGGGCAATTTTTGCGGAAATACAGTATCGATGAGTTGCCGCAGTTGTTGAATGTGTTGCGTGGGGAGATGAGTTTGGTGGGGCCGAGGCCTTTGCCGGTTCATGAGATTGAGGCGATTGCGAAATCTGAGCACCGGAGGAGATTGAGTGTGAAGCCGGGGATTACGTGTGTGTGGCAGATTAGTGGGAGGAGTGAGATTACGGATTTTGATGAGTGGGTGAAGATGGATGTGGGTTATATCGACCGTTGGTCGATTTGGGAGGATGTGAAGATCTTGTTCCAGACGGTGCCGGCGGTGTTGTTTGGAAAGGGAGCTAAATAATTTTTTGATGATGAAAATAGTTGCGCTGTTTGTTTCGATTTTAGGTTTGATGGGGGTGTTGGTGACGGGGGTGGATAGTGAGGCTCATAGTCGTTCTGGTTTTGGGTTATTGGTGGCTGGGGTGGGTTTGCTTTTGATGGCGGGGTTGGTGGGTTGGAAGGGGCGGGATGGGAAGGAGGAGCGGAGTTGGTTGTCGTTGTTGGTTTTGTTGGGAGGGGGGTATTTTGCGGTGAGGGCTTGGTTGGTGGGGCCGGTGGGGTTGGCGATTCCGGATCTTTTATTGGTGGTGTGTTTGTTGGGGGGGTATTTTGTGACCCGTTGTGCGGGTGAGGGAGGTCGGAAGTGGGTGGTGATTGGGGTGGGGTTGGTGGTGGTGGCGAATTTGGTGGTGGTGGGGATGCAGAAGTATGGGGGTGATTTCTTTTATGTTTGGCGGGCCAATCCTGGAGGGGATTTGCCGGCGACGGGGATTTTTGGTCATCGCAATTCGTTGACGGGATTTTTGAATGGGATGTTTTTCTTCGTGTTGACCTTGATGTTTGTGGGGCGTCCGCCGTGGATTCGGGTTATGATGGGGGTATTGGCGGTGGCGATGGTGGGTGCTTTGTGGCTGACGGAGAGTCGGGGAGGGTTTGTGGGGTTGTTGGGTGGTTTGGTGGCTTGGGTGGTGATGAGCTTGGTTTCCTTGAAGTCGCATAATAGTCGTTACTTCGGGGGGGCATTGATTGCGGGAGTTTTTGTGGCGGTGGTTGGGATGGTTTCGGTTTTTACGGTGGTGAAGAAGGTGGAGGACAGGCGATCTGGGGTAGAAGCGGAGGCTAGCAATCGGATTGAATCGAGCGATGGGGAGAGGTTTGAGTATCATGGGATGGCTTTGGAGGTGTTTCAGAGGTCGCCTTTGTTGGGAAGTGGGCCGCGGGCGTATTCGTATTTGTCGTTGGAGGAGTGGGATCCGGAGGATTTGGCTTTGTTTCATGCTCCGCCTGAGATGGCTCACAATGAGTTTTTTCAGACTTTGTCGGATTATGGGATGGTGGGTTTTTTGATTTTGTTAGTTTTGTTGTTTATGCACGGGGTGTTTGGGATCTTTGATGTGGCGAAGAAGAGTGAGGGGATCTTGAAAATTGGGGCGGCGGCTGGGCTGGTTGCGGTTTTGGTGCAGTGTTACTTTAGCTTTTTGATTCATATTCCGGCGATTGCGTTGCTGGTTGGGGTGCTTTTGGCAATTCTGGCATCGGGTGTGGGCGTGAGTCGCGGAGTGAGTCGGAAGAGGGGAGGCTTTGAGCTGACGAAGCTGGGAGGGGTGGTGACGGCGGTGATGTTGTTGGGGGCGAGTTTGTTTTTTATTCCGGTCTTTTTGGGGGCGAGGGATGTCGAGAATAAGTTGAATCGAGTGGACAGTTTTGAAGGAGGGCTTAAGGCGGTTCATGAGATGATTGAGTTGGGGAAGAGGGGACGTGATCCGTTAATTCTTGAGGAAAGTGGGCGTTTGGCTTCGAGGTTTGCCTCGGTTGCGGCCCAGAAGAAGGACAAGGATTTTCAGATGAAGTTTCATGAGCAGGCGAAGGAGTCGTTTGAGGCGGCTTTGGAGTTTAATCCTCATTTGTCAGAAGCGTTGATTGGTTTACCTAGGCAACATGATGCTTTGGGGAACTGGGAGGAGGCAGAGAAGGGGCACTTGGTGGCGATGGAAAAACTGAAAGTGAGGGCGAATCAATTGAAGCCGCATTACTATGGAGCGCTAAGTAGCTGGTTGGAGGCACGGAGACGGCTGAGATTGCAAGGAGATCGGGGATTGGAGGATGTTCTGGGCTTGGTGAGGGAAGGGCAGCGGAGGATTGGTCTTTATGAGGAACTTACCTATGGATGGGCGCGAAAGGCGCCGGAGAAGGAGCTGATGAGGGCGCTTCCTGAATGGGTTCAATTTGTCGAGGGTGCGATTTTGATGAGGGAGGGGCATGAGGTTTGGATGAAGAGGCGGCCGAGAAACCCTGAGCTAGCCTATGGTTTGTTTGTGGAGGCCGGGAAGCGGTTTTCTGGTTGTGAGGTTTTGAGGAAGGGGAAACAGGCTGAGCTATTGAAGAGGCAACGTTATCTGAGCGGTTATGTTTCGAATTTGCAGGCCGGGATGGTGAAACCGGAGGAGGTTGAACAGGAGTTGATCGATAAATTACTTCAAAAGGAGGTCGGTCTTGATTCGGGAGGGGAGAATCGCTAATCAATTTCGTTAATGAGACCGAACGCAGGGATGAAGGTTTTTTCGGGGACGGCGCACCCGGAGCTAGCAGAGGGCATTGCAAAGAATTTGGGAGTCGGTTTAACGGATGTGAATGTCACGGCGTTTCCGGATGGGGAGACGTTTGTGAAGATTAATGAGAATATCCGGGGTGAGGATGTTTATATCGTGCAGCCGACGTGTCCTCCAACAAATCACAACTTGATGGAGTTGATGATTATGGTGGATGCAGCGAAGCGGGCGAGTGCGTGGCGGATCAATGCGGTGATTCCATTTTTTGGTTATGCGAGGCAGGATCGGAAGGATCAACCAAGGGTGCCGATTACGGCGAAATTGGTGGCTGATTTGTTGTCGGCGGCGGGCATTGATCGGGTGGTGACGATGGATTTACATGCGGCCCAGATCCAGGGGTTCTTTGATATTCCGGTGGATCATCTTTATGGGAAGCCGATTGTGATTCGGGAGTTGCGGGATCGATTTGATGGGAATTTTGAGAATTTGACGGTGGTTTCGCCGGATGTGGGTGGGGTGAAGATGGCGAGAGGGTATTCGGATGCGTTGGGAGCCCGGTTGGCGATTGTGGCGAAGCACCGGGTTTCGGCGACTGAGGTGGAGGCGATGCAGGTGATTGGAGATGTGGCTGGGAGGGATGTGGTTTTGGTGGATGATATGACGGAGACGGGAGGAACTTTGTGTGCAGCGGCGGAAATGTTGAAGGCGCAGGGGGCGAAGCGGATTTTTGCGGCGGTGACTCATGCGGTGATTGGAGATTTGGGGCATGAAAGGATTGAAAATTCAGCGATTGAGGAGGTGATTACGACGAATTCGACGCCGGTTGTGGCGAGAGGAAAAGTGCGTCCGGTGTGTATTGCGGAGATCTTGGCTCAGGCGATTGATCGGGTGCATCATGGAAAATCTGTCACTTCTCTCTTTGACATTGACGCGCCGACCGTGTAATCAGCCGCCCCGCGCATGAATGCGCGGCTGCATTTTAACCCACATAATTTCATGGCGAATACTCAAATTCTTAAGGCTGAAACCCGCAAGCGGACAGGATCAGGCGTGCTCAAGCAGATGCGTCGTGAAGGTTATCTTCCTTCGGTGGTCTATGGAAAAGGTGCGGAAAATGTGAATATTAAGATCAACGCGAAGGCTTTGTCGGATTTGTTGGCGCAGAGCGCATCGGCGAGTATCTTGGTTGATTTGGAGATCGATGGAGGGAGTCCGCAGACGGCGTTCCTTCAGGCGACCCAGTCGAATCCGTTGAGCGGTGCTTTGGTCCACGCAGATTTCTTAGCTGTCACTGAGGGCATGAAGATTAGTGCTTCGATTCCGGTTGAGCTTATCGGGGAGCCTGTGGGTGTCAAAGCTGGGGGGATTTTGGAGCAGTTGATCAGGGACTTGGATATTTCTTGTTCTCCGAAGGATCTTCCGGAGAAAATTTTTGCTCAGATCGAGCAGCTTGAGGTTGGTGATTCGATTTCCATTGGAGATTTGGATCTTCCTGAAGGTGTGGAGTCGACGTTGCCTGCTGATGTTTTGGTGGCGATCGTTAATGAGTCCCGGACCACAAAGTCGGCTAAGGCTGAAGGTGGTGGAGGTGAGGGGGCTTCTGAGGAAGGAGAGAGCGCCGAGGGTGGCGAGTAGGGCAAGAGTTGAACTTTTGAGCGCCCGTTGCTTTGAGCAGCGGGCGTTTTTTTGTAGAAGGGAAGTGGAATGAGTTTGAAGTGTATTGTGGGTTTGGGGAATCCGGGTGATCAGTATCGGGAGACTCGTCATAATGTGGGTTTTCGGGTTTTAGATCAGCTTGCTGAGAGGGAAGGGTTAAATTTTAAGTTGGAGGGGAAGTGGGAGTCGCGGGTTTGTAAGGTTGGTGATCTGCACTTGGTGCAGCCAATGACGTATATGAACGAGAGCGGCAGGGCGGTGGGGGCGATGGCGAGATTTTTTCGTTGGTCGCCGGAGGAGATTTTGGTGATTTTTGATGATATTGCGTTGCCGCTGGGGCAGTTGCGATTTCGGATGGGAGGAGGCCATGGGGGGCATAATGGGGTGAGGTCATTGATGGCGCATTTGCCGAGTGATCGCTTTGTGAGGTTGAAATTGGGGATTAACGGGGTGGAGGGAGAGAAGTTGGTGGGGCATGTCTTGGGGAAATTTGCGAAAGAAGAGCAAGATCTGGTTGAAAACACGCTTGCAAGAGCAGTGGAAGCTGTGCAGGTTGCCCGCTCGCGCGGTTCTGTAGAGGCCGCGAATCAGTTCAATATTCGAACGAAGAAGAAAAAACCGAAACAACCGACGGAAGAAGATGAATCGCAAGTACGAGGGCCTGATTGTCCTGAACACGCAGGGGACGGAGAAGAGCATTGATGATTTGGTGAGTGCTGTCTCTAAGGAATTAGAGGACGAAGGAGCCAAGTTGGACGAGATCAAGCAACTGGGGCGTAAGAAGTTTGCTTACAATGCTCGGAAGTTGGATGGGGGGCATTATGTGAATTATATTTTTGAGGCTGAAGTAGACGCGATTGAGAAGATTAAGACTCGGTTGAAGTTGAATGATTCGGTGCATTTGCAGCACTATCAGCGTCTTTCGTAGAGAATTTCGTTATGGCAAACGTCAACAAGGTGATGCTGTTGGGGAACCTCACGAGGGATCCTGAGGTGAGGTATACACCCAAAGGCACGGCGGTTTGTGATATGGGGATGGCGATCAACCGGGTAAGAACTGGTGATACGGGGGAGAGGATTGAGGAGACGACCTATGTTGATGTGACTTTGTGGGGCCGACAGGCTGAGTTGGCCCAACAATACCTGGCGAAAGGAAGGCAGGTTTTCATTGAGGGACGGTTGCAGTTTGAACAATGGGAGGACAAGCAATCGGGGCAGAAGCGGTCTCGTTTGAGGGTGGTCTCTGAGAATATGCAATTTGTGGGAGGAAACGGCGGAGGTGGTGCTAAGGGGCCAGTTTCAGCTAGGCCCGAGTCTGATCCTCAGAAATCACCTCCACCCCAGCAACAGCCGGTTCAGGGAGGAGCGGCGGCTGCGCCAGATGCGTTTGACAACGACGAGGATGATATTCCGTTTTAATCGTTGGGCCCAGATGGGAGGCGGAGCGAGGATGATGTCAGGGGTAAAAAGTGATCGGGAGTTGTTGGAGGTCAGTCTTCTTGTTTTTTGAGGCGTGCCGATTGGATTTTTTGGTAGGTTTGGGTAGCGGTTTGATGGAGATCTTGGTCGGTGATGTTTCTGATAAGCGCTAACGATTGACTGGGGTTTTGATAGGTCCACATTCGGAAATGGTTTTGGATGAATTTTTGTTTGGTTGTCTGAGGAATATTTTGGAGGGAAATCCAGTCGAGCCACTGGGTTGCGTTTTCGATTGATCCGATTGATCCGAGGTTGTGGATGAGGGTTTGGCGGTCGTTTTTTGAGAGATTAGAGCTGTTGAGGATTCTTTGGGTGGCTTCAAATGCTGATTGGTTTGAAAATTTTCGAAGGGTATTGATTGCGTCGTTGATGTTTTCGCCTAGATCGACTGCGTAGCGGCCGATGAGATGGGGGTGATTTGTAGCTAGTCTGACGAGGATACCAGAAGAGTCGGCTGAGATTTCGTGTTTAATTTTATTGTGATGAGGTTTGGCGAGTTGTTGTTTGATCCACTCGGCGGCGCCGACGGGGTCGATGTTGGCGAAGGTTGAGAGTGTTGTTTGAAAGCTAATGGCGGTGTTTGGGTCTTTAGAAAGGTTGGTTTTCGCGAATTGTAGCATGAAGTCTGCTGAGCGTTTTGGGTCGTCTTCTGAGGTGAGAGCAATGACGGGTTCAAGTAGTTCGTATGTTTCCCAAGTTTTGAGTGAGGAGTTGGCGAGGAGTTCAGCTACGGTGAAGAGGTCCTGGTTGTTGAGTTGGAGGAGTTGATGAAGGGTGAGGAAAGCGTCTTTTTTTTGTGAGATGGGAGTGTTTGTTTTTTTAAAACTGTTGAGAATGGGAGCAATTTTGATGAGGCTTTTGGCGACTTTTTGTGGGGACGGGAACTTGTGATTGGGAGGTCTTGGGGTTGTTCGGTTGGAGTATTGGCGGGATGAGATGGGAGTGTTGAGGTCAGTGGGGATATTAAGTTCTTGAGATTTTTGGATGAGCTCTTGTTGTAGAATTTGGAGTTGAGTTTTTTGATTGTGTTTCCGGTGTCCTTGCGAGAAGGCAGCTAGGATGATGAGAGCGGAGATGATCATAGACGTTTTCATGAAGGGAAATTATCGTGAGAGGTATTCGTTAAGGATCTCGGGGTTATCGTATTTGTGAGCGAGGTTTTTGATTTGTTCGAGGGTCGTTTCGGGTGTTTCGTGCCCGTTATTGGTTCGGGAGTGATAATAGGTTGCGAAGAGTTTAGGTTCGTGTCCGGGGGCGGTTTTTTGGATCCATTGGTGAAATTCTTTTGGTGAGAGTGATTTGTCGTGATTGGTAAAATGTGGTAGATAACTATTGATAATTTCAACTTTCTGTTTCGGGGATAGCTTGGTGTTGGTGAAAGAGTTGGAGAGCTTTTGAGCAGAGTCGTATGAGATTTGTTTCCAGGTATTCAGAATAGCGAGGGAGGCAGTCTTGTCGTTAAGGAGGGATTGGGTGATTTCGACGTAAGCGGGAAGGCAGTTTTGCCAGTTGTGATCGAAACGTTCGACGAGGCCGAGGATGGATTCGATTCCGTCCTGAGGGAAGCGTTTGAGCCTTTGGATGGCGAGGGGGGTATTTTGGCAAGCGAGGGTGGGAAGGACGGCGTGTTCGAGTTCAAGGCCAAAGTTGGGAGGTTGCTCTTGTTCGATGGTGTCAATCCAGTTGAGGGTGGTATCGAGATCTACGAGGGCGGCTGTTTGTAAGGTTTGTAGGATCCAGGATTGTTCGCTTGGGTCTTTAGTGTATCTGGCGACGAGGTGAAGAGCGGAGATGGGGTGTAGTTGGGCGTGAACATCGAGGAGGGTGTTAGTGATTTCATTTTTTTCTTCGCTATTGAGGTCGAGGGCTTGGAGTTTTTGGAGACCGACTTCGAATCCTTCTGGAGGGCAGAGTGTCATGGAGGTAAAAGCTTCAAGTTGGGTTCTTTCGTTTGTGAGATCTGGGTTTGGCTGGCCCCTCACTTCGGAAATTAGACGTTGAAGGGTGAAATCCCAGTCGGAGAGGTTTGGTTTTTCGTATGGAGTGTGTTGAAAGGGAGTTAAGTGATCATTTTCGGAGGTGGCCCGTATCGTTTGGTGGTTGTTGAGGCGTTTTTGGAGAAGTTGGGTGTTTTTGGTAAGTTGGTTGATGGCGGGGAGGTCTTTGGTGATCCAGTAGGCGCTGAATCCAATGGCTGAGATCAAGGGAAGGAGGGCTTTGAGGGTTTTCATTCCAGAAAGGATGATAATGGAATCATGAGGTTGTTCAATATCAGCCGATTGATGATATTTTAGTTTTCCGTTCTTTTTTAGTCTGATTTTTTCTGGGAAAAGTGAATGGAAGTTGTGTTAGGATCGTCGGAGAAGATATGAAGAAGCGGATTTTTTCCATTTTGTTGGGAGTTGTGGGGTGGGTTGTTCTGTCCTCGTGTTCAGAATATGGGGTCTATGGGACGACAGGAACGACTTACAGGACTGGATACGGGCACGGCCATTCAACTAGTGGTTATGTTTCGACCTATGCTCCGTTGGAGGTAGGCTTTATTGCGACGACTTATGATCGTTGGAGTTATGATCCTTGGAGGCGTTGCTATTATGATCGGTCGCTGAGGCGTTATTATGATCACCGAGCCAGGAGGTATTGTCATGCGGTGCCGAGAAGGTATGTGAAACCCTATTATCCGACGGGTTATCTCAGGGGGAGGCCATTAAGCTGCCCGAATTATTTGCCTGGTTATACGAATCGCGGAAGTTTGATCAAAAATACTCGCCATTACCAGAATCGCCACCATCGCAATCGTCATTATCGACCTGAGTATGGCATCCCTTCTCGGGTGGTTCCTCATAGCACGAGTTATCGACAGGTCCTTTCCAATCAGGTTCCTCGGAGGAGCTCTGGGCGGAGTGCGATCGTGACACGTCGCAATCAGGCAAATGTGACCGCTCCGTTGAGGAGATATTCTGGTAGAACAGCGACTTCATCGAATCAGGTTGTTGGGGCGCCGAATCGCTTTGCCCGACCGGTTTCATCGTCGGGGGCTGTGAGGCCGGGAAATCGTTCCGTCGTGAGGCCAAGCCGAGCTTCTTCTCGGCCATCAGGTCGCGTGAGGAATGGTGATGCTCGTCCTTCGGGTTCGTCATCTCGATCTGCTCGTCCGAGTTCGAATGATTCGAGTTCCAGTTCGGGTTCATCTGGGCGGCCGGTTCGGAGAGCTCGATCGCTCAATAGTTCTTCTTATCAGAGGAGGTAGTCTAGCGGTTAGAGACGATCTATTTTCAAGAGCTCCTTCACTCTGATGGAGCTTTTTGCTTTTTGGATTTTTGGCGACTGTTTCTCTGATTTTTGATGGGAACTGATCTTGGATGATCAAAAAAGTGAATAAGTTTTCATTTTTCGTTCGTTGATAGTCTCATGCAGACGACTGTCGCGCCTGAAAAATCGGAGGGTTCTCTTGCGGGAGAAGAGATGTTGCAAAATTTGGCTTCAACACATGAGAAGTTGTTGAATGAGGTTGGTAAGGCGATTGTGGGTCAGAGGAAGATCGTGGATGATGTTCTTCTTGGTTTGTTTTGTGGTGAGCATGTTTTGTTGACTGGGGTTCCTGGTTTGGCGAAGACCTTGTTGGTTAAGTCGTTGGGTGATGCGCTTTCGTTGGATTGTAGTCGTATCCAGTTCACTCCAGACTTGATGCCGGCTGATATTACAGGGACGGAGGTGATTCAGGAGGATTTGGAAACGGGGAAGAGAAAGTTGGAATTTTTCAAGGGGCCGGTGTTTACGAATCTTTTGTTGGCAGATGAGATCAACCGGACACCTGCGAAAACGCAGGCTGCGATGCTTCAGACGATGCAGGAGCGGGAGGTGAGTGTCGGAGGTAAGACTTATCAATTGCCGCGGCCATTCCATGTGTTCGCGACACAAAACCCAATTGAGCAGGAGGGAACGTATCAGTTGCCAGAAGCTGCAGTAGATCGATTCATGTTGTCGGTGAATGTTGATTATCCTGAATTGGAGGATGAGATTTCGATCGTTGACCGGACCACGGGAACGGCGAAGCCAGATGTGCAACCGGTTCTTGGCGGTGAAGACATTTTGAAGATTCAGGAGATCATTCGTTCGATTCCGGTGTCGAAGGAGGTCATTCGTTATGCGGTTGAGTTGGTGGCATCGACCCGCCCTGGGCGTGAGGGAGCAAGTAAGGAAACGAATGAGTTTGTGCGTTGGGGTGCTGGTCCGAGGGCTTCTCAGTATTTGATTTTGGGAGCAAAGGGGCGTGCGGCTTTGTCTGGGAAACCTTGTGCGAATTTTGAGGATGTTCGAAGTGTTGCGGTGCAGGTTTTGGAGCACCGAGTTTTGCCGAACTTCAAGGCCCGAGCGCAGAATGTGACTTCTGCTGAATTGGTTCGGCGTTTGTTGTCGGAGGTTAAGGAGGGTTAAGTTTTTTTGATTTATTTGATCGTTTGGGATGCTGACGTTGGATCCAAAGTTGTTGCAGACGGCGGGAAGCTTTGACCTGTTGGTTGAAAGCTTGATGGAGGGGTTTATTCAGGGATTGCATCGGAGCCCGTTTAAGGGGTCAGCTCAGGAGTTTGCGTCATATCGTCCCTATCAGCCGGGGGATCCGGTGAAATTGGTTGATTGGAAGTTATGGGCGAGAAGTGATGCGCTTTTTGTCCGAGAATTTGAGGAGGAGACGAATTTTCGGGGATATGTTTTTCTCGATGGAAGTCGGTCGATGGACTTTGGAGATGATGGCGAGAATAAATTCTTGTATGGTCGTATTTTGACTGCGGTGCTTTGTCTTTTGATGGCTCGTCAGAAAGATGCTCCTGGTTTTGGATTGTTGGGAGGTGAAGGTGCTGAGAGTTTGTCTCCGCAGGTGTGGCACTCACCGAGTACGCGTCGAGATCGGATGGATCATTTGATGTATACTTTGGGCGATATGGAGGCGGTTGTTAAGGCTCATGGAATTGGTGAGGTATCGGGATTTTTGGAGGAAGTGAGGAGTCGTTCTTTGGCGATTGTGATTTCGGATGGTTTTTTCCCGGTTGAGCAGGGGAGAGATTTTATCGAGCAGTTGAGGATGCGCGATATGGAGGTGATTTTCTTTCATTTGCTTCATCGTGAGGAGGTTGAGCCTTCATTCGATGGCGATATGTTGTTGGTTGATAGCGAGACTGATGAGGAGTTGCCAGTGGATGGGGATGCTTTGCGGAAGACCTACGAAGAGAAGTTGAGTAGTTTCTATGAGTCTCTGGAGGGTTTGTGTGCGGAGTTGGGAGCCGATTATTGTCGGTTTGTGACCGATGAGCCGTTGGATCAGGCGTTGCAGGCGTATTTACAAAAGAGAGGAACCATTTGATATGTCGTTGAGTCATCCATGGTTGTTGGGTCTTGGAGCGTTGGGTCTGATCATTCCGGTCTTGATTCATCTGCTGATGAGAGAACAGCGGAAGAGAAAGGTGGTCAGTTCTTTGCATCTCATTGAGGAAGTGGTGCGGACATCGAAGCAGAGGAAGAGGATCCGTAATTGGCCGTTGTTTTTACTGCGTTGCTTGGCGGTCTTGTTGTTGGCTTTTTTGTTTGGAAAACCTTTGATTTCTGGTTTGGGGGGAGCGAGCTCGAAAGAAGCGATCGTTTTTGTTTTGGATTCATCGGCAAGTATGCGGGCGATGAATGGGGGAGCGAGTTCTTGGGAGAAAGGTTTGGAGCAAATTCGAGATGCGCTTGATGAGGCTCATCCGCAGAGTCAGGTTGCCATTACGACGACGGGTGATGATTTGCCATTGGCTTGGATGTCGGTGGGGGAGGCGAAGCGAAAGATGACAGAACTGAATTGCGGGTATGGAGGTGAGAGGATTGGATATGCGATGCAGCGTGCGGTTAGCTTTTTAGGCCAGCAGGGGGGGAGACTGCCGAAGGTTGTTCATGTTGTTGGTGACTTGCAGAAGGAGTCGATGAAGGATTTGGGGGAATTGAACTTGGCTGAAAATGTTGTGGTTCGAGTGAGTGGACTTGAAGCACGACAGGGTGAGAATCGGAGTTTGAGGATCGGGACTCAGGGGAGAGGGATTTTCCGGCAGGGAAGGTATGATGTTGTCGCGGATGGTGAGCAAAAATTGAACGTGAGTGATGATGATGAGGAATTGCTGGTGGATGGTGGCGGGGTTTTGAGGAAACCATACTCAGCGGAGAGTGTGGGTTGGCATTCGAGGGTGGTATCGTACGGAGTTGAGGATTCATTTGGGTTGGATGATGTGGTCTATGATTCCTATTACGTGAGGCCTCCGAGCACGGCATTATTTCTGGAGCCTTATCTGAGCAGGGCGGTTTATGAGCAGGTGACATTTTTTGTTTCGAGGGCTCTAGCTCCGTTGTCTGCAGGATTGGATAAGCAGGTGGATAGAGGAGCAATTTCACCTTTTCATTCGTTGGTTAAATCTGTGAATGAGGGAGTTCAGTTGATTCAGAAATCAGACGAGAATGTGATTATTTTTGTTCCGGGACTTCGTGGAATCTCTGATGAGTTAGTGGATGCTCTACGAGGTCATCTTGAAAAAGGGGGTGGGGTTGTTTTGTTTGGAGGGGGTGAAATTGATTTGGTCACTTGGAATGGGAAGCTGGAAGAGCTGTCGCCTGTGGTCTTGGAAGGGCAGGAGGATGTGCCTGGTCCGAGGACTCTGGCTCGGAGTTCTTCCAGGCATCCTTTGTGGGGTAGTTTCAGTGAGGCTAATCGCCGAAAGTTGCGTCGGGTTCCGATGAAGAAGAGGCACCGGGTGCAGGTTGTGGAAGGTAGTCGAGTTCTCGCGAAGTATTCGGATGGGGTTCCCTTGATTGTGGAGCGTCAGGTTGGTAAGGGAAGAGCTATTGTTGTGAACACTAGCATGGATCGTTCATGGAGCGATTGGGCGAGGTTTTCTGAATTATTTGTTCCGGCAATGCATCTTGTAGCCAATGCGGCGTTGCCTGGCCGTGGCGAGTTGATTCGAAATGCCCAAACTCAGGTGCAAGTCTCCTCGATAGGTGGACAAGTCCTGAAGGTTCCGGGGGCGACTCTAGGTGCGAATGTTGAAGTGGAAGGTCGAAGCTATCTAGTGAGTGACGATTTAGAGATCAAGGATCTTGTTATCGAGAAGCCGGGTCATTTTGAGGTGAAAACTGAAGACGGCGAGGTAGTTCATTTGTTATCGGCGAACGTGCCAGAAGTTGAAAGTCGGTTTGATTTCTTTTCTGAGCAGGCGGCATTGCAGGTGTTGGAGGGGCGTCGGATGGGAGTTGAGGAAAATGCGTCGAGAACTTCTTTGAGGATGCAGAAGTCTTCGAGTTCCGTCCCTTGGAAAATTTTGCTATTATTTCTTTTGTTGGTTCTCATCGTCGAGCCCTGGGTCGCTCGCAAATCAAATCAAGCTGTTATCAAATCATGAATGCTAATGTTCGATTAAAAGATTCTTTGAGCCATGGAGGTTCGGAAAAACGAGCTGCGACATTGCGGCAGAAATTGTTGTGGATTGGAATTGGGATTGTTGGGGTTCTTGTTGTTTCTGCTTTCATTGATTACTCGGTGATTTTTTCCAAGATGGGTCGGTGGTTTTTGTTTTTGATCGTTGCTGGTGTAGGATTGTGGAGATTTTTGACTTATCAGCAAACTCGTAGAGAGGGTGTCCGGACAAATGATTTGGCCAGAGAGATTGAGAAGAAGGCTGAAGATGACCGCTTGGTTGTTTCTACTGCCGCTCAGGTGGCTGAAGTTGATGATGGAGACCGATCGGAAGTTGCAAGCCATCTGCGCGAAAATCTTTTTCATCAGGCCGACGAAGTCGTTTCCAATACTAAGGTGGATCATCAAAGCAAGACGATGGGGGTCTTTGCGATTTTGGGAGCAGTTCTGGCATTGTTCTTGGGTTTTGGGGCCGCGAAAGGATGGACTGCGATTCAGCGGGTCTTAGCTCCTTGGTCTGAAATTACCTATACTCAAGTTGAGTTGGATCCGGTGAAGGAAATTGTGAAGGCTGGAGAGCCAGTGGAATTGAGAGGCGAAATTAGCGGTCGAGAAGTTGAAGACGCGGTGGTTCGCTTATCGGATGGCCGCGAATTGCCGGTCGATCTTGGCGATGCGGGTGGTTCTTTTGTTGTTTCTTTGCCGTCGGGGGTTCAGTCGGAGGTTACGGCGGTTGTTTCGGCTGGTGATGGTATTTCAAACGAAGTCACCCTGCGGGTTGAGGAGGAGGAGCCGATTACGGAATCACCGGGAGTTGAAAGTTATTTGATCAAGGTGACACCTGTTGATGATCCTTCTTTGGAGCCTGAAATCGTGACCGAGCCTACCTTTAGTGTTCGGCACGGGAGCCAAATTGATTACCGGGTGAAGCTGATTTCTCCGGCGAAGAGGGTGACAATGATTCGAACAAATAGCGTGGGAATTGCTGACGGAGAAGTGGTTGGGGAGCTTCTCCCGGAAGGTGGTTCGGAGGAGGATTTTAAGTTACTTTTTGAAGTCAAAGAAGAAGACGTCTTTTACAGGTTGAGGGTCGAAGGAGTGAGTGGAAAGGTTTTTGAAAACGAGATACCGCATCACATTGCAGTAAGGACCAATGAGCCTCCAAAGGTAGTGATCCAAAATACGAATGCGGAAGATATTTGGTCTGAACTAGATGAGTTCAAATTTGAGATCAAGGCGAGTGATGATGTTGCGGTGAGGCGTCTGCAGGTCAAGTTTCATAAGGTTGGGGAGCCTGCTCGGTACGTTGAGGTGGGGGTTAATCAGGAGTCACCGAAGGAATTTGTTGTGGATCATATTCTTGCTTTGGCTGATTTGCATGTTGAGCCTCTAGATATTGTGAGTGTTGTGGCAATTGCGACAGATGGAAACAAGTATCCTGGTCCTGCGATTGTTGAATCGGAACCGTTTTTATTAGAAATTCCTGAGGCTGAGGAAGATGGGGAAGGTTCCGAACAGGAGGGGGGCGGAGGAAGTGGAGAGCAGACCATGATCAATCCGTTAGAGATACAGATGGAGATCTACAAAGACACTTCAACTATTTTCACATCAAAGAAGAAACGACAGTTTGATGATTTGAGGGTCGATCAAGATGATAATGTCGGGAACTTGAAGGGCTTCAAGGGGTTTTTGTTGGAGCAAATCGGAGACGTGGATGGAGTTGGAGAGGTTGTTCGGCTTCTAGATGAGGCTATTGAACAGGCCGGTGTTTCTTCGAAGGCTTTGGAGTTGGAAAATCGTGACGAATCCATGGTGGCGCAGGAGCATGTGATCAAGAACTTGGTTGATTTGCGAAAAATGATGGAGGAGGCCGAAATGGAATGTCCGACATGACCGGGTGAGTCCAAAAAGACGATGTATTCGTTGAAGAAAAAGAACAACAAGCCAAAGAAATCTGACGAAAAGGAAGCGCTAGAGAACGACCTTAAGGAGCAAAGAGAGAAGCTTGAGGAGCTGCTGGAAGAACAAGAGCGGCTTGAGGAAAACTTGGATAAGAAATCGAAAGAGTCAGAAGAAGGTGGAGAGCAGGGTGAACAGGGAGAGCAGGGAAAAGGCAAGGGACAGGGTGAAGGAGAAGGGCAGGGAGAGGGACAGGGCGAAAGCCAGTCGAACCAGCCTAAGGGAAGTTCGAGTCAGGATGGGTCGTTGGAGTCGAGCGAACAGTCCCAGGGAGAGAATTTTTCGGATCAAGAGTTGTCTGAGTTGCAAGCGGAGCTGGCGAGAGTGACGAAACAAATTGCGGAAGCAATTCGAGCTAGTGGAGTTGCGAGTGGTCGCTCTTCAGATACGGCCTCAATTTTGGAAAGTTTAGAGAGTGCGGGTCATCGTCAAGGCGAAGCTGGAGAAGAGATTAAGCAGGGGGATTTGAAAGGGGCATCAGATGTTGCCGGGGAGGCTGCCGGGGATCTCGAGGCAGCGATTGAAGATGTTGATTCTTTGTTGGGTAAAGATAAGGCTTCGAGTATCGAATCTACGGAGTTGACGAGTGATTACGAGCGGCTGATCAATGAATATACCCGAAGGATTTCGTACGAAAAATAGGAATTCTTAGTTGGAATAGGAAACTTGTAATGCAATTTGAGTCGTCATTTTATGCGTATATCGCGGTAGGGTTGGCCGTTGTTGGTTTATTTTTCCTTTACCCTATCTATTCTCGAATGAAGGTTCATCGAGGTGGTGGTGAAAGTGGAGAGAGCTCGACCGAATCAAAGAGGTGGATTGTTTTCGTTTTGAGGGTGCTTGTGATTGCCGCTTTGCTTCTGGTGATTTTCAACCCGATGAACTCTCAAGAAGTTGAGTCCGAGGAGATGGTGGAGGTTGCGGTTTTGGTTGATGGTTCAAGAAGTATGGAAATTGTGGATGGTAATGGGCGGAGGCGTTGGGATGATTTATTGACTGATCTTCCGGAGCTCAGGAGTGAGATTGGCAAAGATCATGAAGTGAAAATTTACTCGTTTGCCGAGGTTTTAGAAGAGGGCGAAACAGATGCTGGTGTGCCAAGTGGAAAGAAGAGTCATTTGATTGGAGCGTTGAAGAGTCTGATGACTAGTGGGAGGGAAAAGCCCCTTGGAGCTATTATCGTTCTTTCGGATGGTCAAGTTACTGATGGATCTAGCCTTGCTGAGGTCGCATCTGATTTGCAGACTTTGAACGTTCCCGTTTATGGGGTGCCTTATGGGGAGGCGGTTGAACAATTCGACTTAGCACTTCTTAGTGCGAAGGCTGAGCAACCGATTCCATTCGAGAGGAAGGTTTCTTTGGTGTTAGAGCTCAGAAATCATTTGAAGGCTTCTGAGCAGGGAGAGATTTTTACGTTGGGAGATGACGGGCTCTTCGAAACTACTGATGAGAAGCAGCGTTATCAGTCTCGATTGACGGTCAAGCAGGGAGAGCGAATTGTTTTTGATAAGGTTGTGGGAATTCGGGATGGGGAGCAGACGGTTCAGGTCGATTTCGTTGCTCCTCAACTGGGATTCCAGGACTATGAGGTGGAGTTTGAAGCGATGAATGGTGAGAGGCTTACTTGGAATAATTCGTTAATGACAGGGGTGGAAGTTGTGGATGAGAAGATTCGTGTTTTGTATATCGAAGGGACCGAGCGAGATTTTGAAACGTTGCCCTATGAATTGGAGAAGGACCCGGCAATGGAGGTTACAACAATGATCGTGCAGCAACAAGGTGAGCGTAGCCCGGACAACTATAAAGGGTTGCCGTCAGTGCGGGGGCGTAGGGGGCAAGTCGTATACAATGTCACTCACCCTGAGCGAGGAATGCCGAAAGACCGAGAGTCGATTCTGGAATACGATGTGATTATTAACAGTGATATCATGAAGGAGGTGTTCACGGATATTCAATTTAATGCGATGGTGGAGTTAGTGGAGAAAGAAGGTGGGGGGTTTGTGATGGTGGGTGGAGATACGGCTTTTGGTGCTGGAGGTTATGATGAGACTCCGGTGGACAGTATTCTTCCGGTAGAGATTAAGGACAGTGATGATGTTTCGTATGGGGGTTTCACCACATTGGTGACTGAAGGTGGAATGGATCATCCGGTCTTGCGGTTAGAGGATGATCCGGCGAAAAATCGGACGGCCATTCGCTCGATGCCTCAATTTATGGGGCTTAATCGTGTTGATCGTCCAAAGCCTGGCGCAGTTCTTCTGGCACAGAATGTGAGTGAAGCGAACAGAAATGGCCCTTTGGTCTTATGGGCTGTTCAGCAGATTGGAAGAGGTCGGAGTATGGCGTTTACTAGTGATACGACAAGAGGGTGGGGGATTTATTTTCAGGATCGATGGGGGGTTCCTGGTGATCCACGAAAGCACTACCGGACATTTTGGAATAATACGGTGAGATGGTTGGCGGCAGATCGGATTGCGCGCAAGGCTGCAAAAAGTGATATAGCGATGCCTAGTGTGGGGCTTGCTGGAAGCTCGGTTTCGATTTCATTGCCAGAAAGTCAGGTAGATGGGGCAAGTCTTTTAGTGACGGGTCCGGATGGCGAGGTTGTGGAGATTCATGGAGATGGGGAAGACTTTGACTATCAACCTACGAAGTCGGGGCGACATATTATTACGAGTAAGGTGAAGACGGAGAAGGGGTTTGTTTATCGGAAGCATTTGCTTCATGTGAGGGAAGATTTGAAGGAATTAGATTCGACGAAAGCTAGGCCTGAGGTTCTTGAAGAGCTTGGTCGTTTGACCGGTGGGGGGGTGGTTCGGCGAGATCGGATTTCCGATTTGCGCGATAGTCTTAAGGGGCTTAAGAGTCGAATTGTGGAATATCGAAACGAATCTCTTTGGGATCGTTGGTGGGTCTTGTTGTTGATTCTTGGCTTAGTGGGGCTGGAGTGGGGCTTGCGGAGGAAGTGGGGCATGTCTTTGTAGTTTTCCGTTTTGGGTTTTTGAATTGGGCTGTTAGGGTCAGTCTATGATTGATCAGTTGATGAAGGATGGATACGCGGTGGTGGATGCGCCGGAAATTGACCGTGAGTCTTTGCTGGAGTCGTTTCGTTTGTTACCGGTGGACCGGTATTTGAAGAGTGGGGCGAGGAGGCGGAGGTTTTCTTGGTTTGCTGGGTCTCCTCAGAACCCGGTTAAGTTGCCTCACAAATTATTTTATCAGACGGAGAAGTATGAGGGGCGCCCTGATATTTTTCGTGAGTTTGATGAGATCGATAGCAGTGTGTGTAGCCACTCTAGTTTTCAGAATATTCTCGATTGTTTTGTGAGGGTGACGGGGATCAATATGGCGAATACTCCGGTTGAGGTTCACCAAATTCGAGTGAGTTGTGGTGATGACTTTAAGGGCAAACCTTCACCTGAAGGGGTTCATCGGGATGGTTGTCACTATCTGGCAATTTTTGTCGTCAATCGGGATGGGGTTGAAGGAGGTGAGAATTCGATTCACCTTACGAAGGAAGGTGAGGCGATCTTTGAGGCGACTCTTGAGCCTGGGCAGTTTTTGTTTTGTGATGATGAGATGGTGATGCACAACGCGTCTCCGGTGGCGCCGGAGGCTGGAAGGTCGGTTGCTCATCGTGATATTTTTGTTTTGACAGCTGGGGAGCACCGGAGAGAGAAGCCATGAGGGTTGATGACATTCGGGGAATGTTTCCTGCGTTGGCAAGGCAGGTAGGTGGACGCCAGGCTATTTATTTTGACGGTCCTGGAGGGTCTCAGGTCCCAAGATCGGTCGCGGATGCTGTTTCGAATCATTTGTTAGAGAGCAATGCGAACTATGGGCCAAACTTCATCACTGGTCGTGAAACTATTGCAGTTGTTCAGGAGGTTCGAAGAAAGTTAGCAAAGTTCCTGAACTGTGGCGAGACGGAGGTTTCGTTTGGACAGAATATGACCAGTCTGACTTTTGCGTTTAGTCGGGCGTTGTCGATGACGTGGCAGGTTGGTGACAATGTGGTGGTCTCTGAGATGGATCACGACGCGAATATTACGCCGTGGGTATTAGCTGCTCGGGACCGTGGGGTTGAGGTGCGCGTTGCTCGTTATGACAGAGAAGCTGGAACGGTGACAAAGGATGAGGTTTTAAGATTGGTAGACGATCGGACGAAATTAGTCGCGATCACGCTCTCCTCAAATTTGGTTGGTAGTCATGTGGAGGTAGGTGGGATTTGTAGGGAGGTGAGGGGGAGAGGGGTTCGGGTTTTTGTGGATGGGGTTCATCATGCTCCTCATGAGAGGATTGATGTGAAAGATTTGGGGTGCGACTTTTTGGTGTGTTCGGCTTATAAATTTTTCGGCCCTCATGTTGGGATTTTGTTTGGCCGAGGAGAGGTGATGCGGGAGCTGAACCCTTATAAGATTATCCCAGCATCGGATGCTGAGCCGCACTGTTGGGAGACTGGGACTCAGAATTTTGCCGGTTTGGCTGGGTTGAGTGCTGGACTTGACTATTTATGGTCGTTGGGAAGAGACAAGGAGGCCGGTTTTTCGGCAACATTTGATTATATTCGTGAGCTTGAAGCTCCGTTGGTGGACCGCTTTTTGGAGAGGTTCCGGGAGCTAAAGAATTATGTTTTGCATGGGATTGCAGGATCAGAAGGAAGGTCGCCAACTTTTGCGTTTACCAGTCAAATTGAGAGTCCGGAACGGTTGGCGAAGAGGTTGGGAGATCAAGGGGTGTTTGTTTGGAACGGGCACATGTATGCGGTGCGATTGGTTGATGCCCTTGGTTTGAAGCGTGAAGAAGGAGTTCTGAGAGTTGGACTGATGCATTATAATACCGTGAGTGAGGTAGATCGGTTGTTTGATTTACTTGAAGGCCTGTGAGGCAATCTCGGGGCTTGTTTCTTTCAGAACCAAAAAAAGACCATCGTGCTGATGGTCTTTTTTTGGGAGATCAGAATGGAAGTGATCTTATTTGAAGCCTCCTTCGGCCCAGAGAACAGCGTAGACAATCGCGTTACTTAAATGTTCGTGGGCAAGCTCTTTAGGGTTCGTTCTTCCCTGGCGAGTCTTTTTGGCAATGTGATTGAGGTGAATTTGGACTGTGCGAAGTTGCTTGATCGTGGCGTTGGGACGCCCCTTGATGCCTTTCTTTTTCTTGGACAAAATGAACTGAGTTTTTCTAGCGAGTTCGGCTGCATCTTTCACCTTCTTGATGTCGTCATCGGTGAGAGAGTCCTTAGAGTCGACGATATCGAAGAGGGTTTGTTTGATGGCGAGGATATTTT
>JAHDGN010000346.1 GCA_020627645.1 Akkermansiaceae bacterium | reverse complement strand
GCCGTGAATCTCCCATAGAATCAGGCCTTCGTTCCTTAACCTGACGCGAATGGGTGGCGGGCTGATTCTTTCGATTGTCGAAAGTCAGACGCAAGGGTGGTTCTCTTTAGGGAGAACAGAGCGGACTAGAATAGGGCTTTGATGTGGCGTTCTAAGAGGTTGAACGTCACGCAGTTAGCGATGGGCTCTTGGTTTTCTTTGAGTGCCTGAAGGTAGGTTTCACCGAGTTGTGCGGCAATTTTGAAGCCCACGTGGAGGAGTTGACGGAGGTGAGGGTTGTATTCTGGGTTTGATTGATCGTGGGTGAGAGCTGCGACAAATTGTTCACTGGACCAAGAACTCACTTCTTCGGCGGTTGGAAGTCTAGTCTCGTCGATATCGATGACGGTGGCGTAGGGCTCGCAGAGAGCTTCCTTTTTTTCGAGGGCTTTAGCGTAAATTTCTTTGGCTAGGTTGAGGGCTGTTCCTCCTGAGGTCGCGAGCCCGATCACTTCTTCGAGCCAATTGGTTCCAGCGGTTTTGATGTGGAGTCCGGCGCCGGTGCGGTGGATGGCTTTTTTGATCGTAGATGGAGAATTTGTCTGATCCGGAGTGGACGCTGAGTTTGAGGGTTTCGGGCAGGCCGTAGGCTTTGACGGCGTGAGCGAGAACGGCTAGGTCGTCGTTGAATTCTTTTTCGAATTGGTTGAGGTCGCCAACGTAGTCGACGCCTTTGTTGAAGCGACCGGTGAATTTAGGGGCGATGGTTTGAATGGGGATTTTTTGGTCGGCGATGGCGGCGAGGATGATGAGCATCTCGGGCGGGGTTTGAGGGTTGTCGGTTTCGTCCATGGAGACTTCGGTGACAAAGTCGTCAGTGCCACCTTTGGCGGCAACGATATGGTCATAGATGGCGCGGGCTTTTTGGGTGGCTTTGAGAAATTGGTTGGCGGTTTCTTCGACGAGCTCGCGTGAGATTTCGAGCGGTTGGTCGATCCCATCGATTTGGATGGAGCCGATGAGTTCGGGGTGGTTATTGATGAAGGTTTCGACATCTGCGGGGTTGGCGGCTTCGCCGATATCGTCGGCGACATCTAGGGTAAAGAAGTTGCAGGGGGCGACGAAGCGATCGACGGTGGCAAGGTTGATGTGGTCGGCATCGAGGAGGTAATCGTCGGTCCAATTGAGGTCGGAGACGGCTTTGTCGGCGGCGTCACGGGTGGTTTGCGGTTCGGAGCCGATGATGTCGTGTTCGCGGTTGGATTTGTTCCAGACGGGAGTGATGTCGATTCCGAGCTTCTTGGCTTCGATGAAGGCTTGAAGTTGTGCGTGAGCTCCGTGAGCGAAGCGATCGCCGACGCCGAAGGTGAATTTTGGACACTGTTTCATGATATGTTGATGAGTGATGGGTGAATGGTTGTTTTGAGGTTCGCTGTTCGGCGAGTTGATAGTTGAGAGTTGTGACTGGTGAGTTGAGTTTGCAGCCTGCGGCTGATTTTTAGGGATTTTCTCGAGATGTTTTGACGATTTTGGTGAGAATAGCAACGATTTGGTTTGCTTCGCTCAGGAGGTTGGTGAGTTTTTGTTCGGGGACGATGCTGGAGTTTTTTAGGAGGCGTAGCCAGTAATTCGTTTCTCGGGCTTCTTTGCAAGCAATGGATATTTTGGAAGTGAAGTCGGGTTTTCTCTGGGCCGCTTGGGCTTCTTCGACGTTTGCTCCGATCGAGGTGCCGGAGCGAAGGAGCTGATTTGAGAGGGCTCCAGAAGTGCCAGGAATCGAGTCAAATTTTTGGGAGATTTTGATGATTCTTAGAGCAAAGTTGAAGCTTCTTGATTGGATGTTTGGTGAATCTTTTTGGGAGGGGTGCAGAGGCATTTGGGTTGAAGGTTATTGGACGTCGATGATGGCTTTGATGGCTCCGAGTGATGGGTCGGTGAATTTTGGGAATTGCTCGGGGACTTCTTCGATGGTGAGGCGGTGGGTGATCCAGGCGTCGGTGTTGATTTTTCCGTCTTCGATGATTTTTATGATTTCGGTGAAGTCGGCTGGGTGGGCGTTTCGGGAGGCGAGGAGGGTTTGTTCGCGGCGGTGGAAGACGGGAGCGTGAGGGAAGGTGAGGTTTTCGGTGGTGATGCCGACGTAGACGATGCGAGCGGTGAAGGCGCCGAATTCGAAACAGGAGGACATGGAGTGATGGGAGCCGGTGGCGTCGATGACGATGTCGGCGAGGTTGCCGTCGGTAAGTTGTTCGAGCTTTTGAAGGTGGGAGCCATCGGGGTTGAATTGGATCCCTTGGGTGAGACCGAGGTTTTGGGCGCAGAAATCGAGGCGAGATTGGACCATGTCCATGACAATGACGTTGAGGTCAGTCATGAGTTTGAGGAATTCGAGGCACGCGAGGCCGATGGGGCCAGCTCCGATGACGAGGACGGTTTCGCCTGGTTGGGGGGCTCCGCGTTGGACGGCGTGGTATCCGATGGCGAGGGTTTCTACGAGGGCGAGTTGGTCATAGGTGAGGTTGTTTCCGGGGTGGAGTTTGTGGGCAGGAACAAGCCAGTCTGCTTGGCGCAGTCCGCCGGGGCCGTGAACGCCGATGACTTGGACGCCGGGGCAGCAGTTGGTGTTGCCTTTTTGAGAGGTGGGGGATTCTGGGTCGTTGACGTAAGGTTCGAGAGAGCATTTGTCGCCGGGCTTGACGTTGGTGACGTTTTCGCCGACGGAGATGACTTCGAGTCCGAGTTCATGTCCGGGGGTCCGAGGGTAGGAAAAGAAGGGGAATTTGCCGAGGTAGCATGAGAGGTCGGTGCCACAGATGCCCATCCGATGAGTGCGGACTAATGCTTGGTTAGGGCCGGGGGAGGGTTCGTTTTCAAGAGAGATTGGCGTGATTTGTTTTGGCTTTGTAAATTCGATGGCAAAGGACATGGCTGGGGGAGGGGATGATTTTCGTGTGATTTTGAGAAGAGTAAAATTGGGTCGCCTGGCAGAAGGGTGGTCTGATTCGGGGCGGAGTGATATTTGGGTGACTTTGGGCGGTAAGTAATTTTGGCAAAACTTCAATTCCTCTCTTTGTGAACGGTGCATTCAGGGGAGGGATGAGAATGTTTCATTGTATAAATGTTTGCTCGTTTGGTGTCGTGAGTTTGGTGGTGAAAAGGGGAAGTAAAGGTTGATATGGCGTCAAGCGATCCGTTGTTGCCAAGGTTCCATTTGAAAAATAATGATTTTTTTGAGAAATTGAGGGTTTGGGTGGTGGTGTTTATGTGTAGAGACAGAGATGACGGACCAAAGTGATTCTGATTTGTTAACTCAATTTAGCATGGCTCATTCGGAGCAGGCTTTTGGTGAGTTGGTGCGTCGGTATGGTTCGATGGTTTATGGGGTTGCGCGAAGAATTGTGGGCAACCATCACGATGCTCAAGATGTCTCTCAGTCGGTTTTTTTATTGCTGGTGAGTCGTCGGCAAAGCCTTTCGGGTTATGAGTCGATCTCGGGTTGGTTGTATTCGAATGCGAGGAATCGAGCTTTGAATCATTTGCGGGATCAAAGAAGGAGGGTTGTGAGGGAGAGAGATGCGATGCCCCAGGAGTCTGGGGATCAAAAGTGGGATGATGTGAATCGGGAATTTTGGGCACTTATTGATGGAGTTCTTGAGCGGTTGCCGGAAAAATATCGGCAAGCGATCACTTTAGTTGATCTTGAGGAAATGTGTCCCAAGGAGGTGGCGATTCGACTTGGTCTTAGGGAGAGCACGCTGAGAACTCGTTTGGATCGAGGTCGAAGAATGCTCCGAGATTTGCTTTCGAGCAGAGGGTTTAAAACGGCGAGTGTTGCAGTTCTCCTAGGTTTGTTTTCGGAGAAAGCGGAGGCAAATCAACATTTGGTTTGGTCGAATGATGTTTTGTTCGAAAAAATTGTCCAAGACGGGGGCCGAGTGCTCTGCGAGGAGAAGGTTTCGGTTGAGCCATCTCAAGGTCAATTTGCT
>JAHDGN010000345.1 GCA_020627645.1 Akkermansiaceae bacterium | reverse complement strand
GGCCTGCGGCCGAGTTGAGAGTGTTAAGTTGTGACTGGTGAGTTCTTGGTTGAGGGGCTTGGTTGAGGAGTTTTTTGGAGAACTATTCGGGTGAAAGTTGGGCGAGTTCGAGGTCTTGAAGGAATTTTTGATATTGGATGTTTCTTTCTTTAGGATCTTGGATGCGGAGGAGGAATGAGGGGTGGTAGGTGGCGATCATTTTTGGGGCAAGGTAGGGGTTGGGGATGAGGCCGCGGGATTGGGAAATTTTGAAGTTGGGGTCGATGAGGGATCGGGCAGCAGTGGCGCCGAGGAGGATGATGGTTTGGGGTTGGACTTGGAGGATTTCGGCAATGAGCCAGGGTTTGCAGCGGTGGATTTCGTCTAGGTTCGGGCTTTGGTGGAGGCGGTGTTTTCCTTTTGGGGTGAATTTGAAGTGTTTGACGGCGTTGGTGAGGTAGGTTTTTGTGCGATCGATCTTTGCTTTGGTGAGGGCCTGGTTGAGGAGTTGGCCTGCGGGGCCGATGAATGGGCGGCCGAGGAGGTCTTCTTGGTCGCCTGGCTGCTCACCGATGATCATGATGGAGGCGTTGGAGGGGCCTTCGCCAAAAACGGTGGTGGTGGCATTTTGGTAGAGTGGGCAGGCTTGGCAGCAGGAGGCAGCTTGGCGGAGATCGTCGATTGGTTTGCCGACGTGGTCGTCGGGTTTGGTGGTGATGTTTTGTTGGTCGAGGGATTTTTGTTGGAGTGAGTTGAGGTAGGGATTTTTTCCGGGAGAGCGAGTGGGGCGTGGGGCTTCTTGGTGCATTTGGGAGACGCGGTGTTTTGATTCGGAGATGAGCTGGGGAATGAGGGGCGCTTCGGGAAGGTTGTGCCAATATTTTTTGGGCATTTCAGCCTGCATGGCTTTGGTTTTGAGTCGGGCGGGGTTGAAGATGCTGGCGTAGTAGGTGCGCCAGAGGTCGTCGAGTTGTTCTTCTGGCACGTTCATTTGGTCGACTCCGGGTCCGTGTTGGAGGGTTTGTCCGTTCCAGGTGAGGGATCCGGTCGGGGTGAAGATGGTCCAGTCCATGCCGGTGAATCGTTTACGAAAGAAGTCGGCGGTGAGGGGGGTGATGTGGTGGTCGGGTTGGAACCAGGCGACGAATTGTTCGCGGTTGGTGAGTGGGTCGTGGCCGATTTTTTTGAAGCGGACGAAGGCGCGCATTTTGTGGATGTCCCGTGAGATTTCTTTACGCATTTTGTGGAGTTGAGAGATGTCGGGATCGGTAGTGAGGTGGACGAGGTGTTTCTCGCCGCCCAGGGTGAGGCGATGGAGGGTTTGGTAGAGAAGGGGCCAGCGGGAGGGGGAGTTGTGGTGGGAGATGGTGTGAGCAAGTTCGAGAAATTTTGGGGGAACTTTGGGTGGGGTTTTGGTGGTGGGTGGTGGGAGTTCGAGTGGGGTGTCAAAAAGGTTGGTTTCGGAGGGTTGGTTCCAGAGGGTTTGTTGGGGGGGGATCTGGGCGAGGAGGAGTTGGCGGGAGATTTCGCGCCACTGGCGGAATCCTTCGGTGATGGTGATGGAGTGCATGGTTTTCAGCCGAGGGGCAGTTGGAGCTGTTGGGGTTTTGGGGCGAAGCGGGCGCGGAGCTGGTCGCTATCGAGTTCGTTGGGAGTGGGGTGATGGTCGGTGGTGATGACGAAGGGGAGGACTTTTTTGAGATGGACTTTGAGGCGAATGAGGTCGGTGGTGCGAATGTGGGTGAATTTTCGGATGTGGAGGATGCGGTCTGCATTGCGCGTGCCGAGGCCAGGGATGCGATAGAGGGTTTGGCGGTCGGCGCGGTTGAGGTCGATGGGGAAGAAGTGTCGATTGCGGAGGGCCCAGGAGAGTTTGGGGTCGAGATCGAGGTCGAGGTTGGGGTGGTTGTCTGGCGTGATTTCGTGAGTTTGAAATCCGTAAAAGCGCATGAGCCAGTCTGCTTGGTAGAGTCGATGTTCGCGCAGGAGGGGTGGGGGTTTGAGGGGAAGAATGGATGAGGGTTCGGGGATGGGGGAGAAGGCGGAGTAGTAGACGCGACGGAGTCGGTAGTTGGTGTAGAGGTCGTGGGAACGGTTGAGGAAGGTTTGGTCGGTTGATTGGTCGGCCCCGACGATGACTTGGGTGCTTTGGCCGGTGGCGAAGCGGGATTCTGGAGATTTTTTTCCAGTTGGAGATTTTCGGATTTGCTGGGCGTTTTCGACGCGGTGTCGAATTTTGCCCATGGCTTGGCGAGTGCGTTTGAGGGATTTTTCGGGGGCAAATTTTTGGAGTGATGATTCGTCTGGCATTTCGATGTTGATGGAGATGCGGTCGGCGAATTGTCCGGCTTTTTCGATGAGTTCGACGGAGGCTTCGGGGATGGTTTTGAGGTGGATGTATCCGCGAAAATCGTGGGTTTCTCTGAGTTGGCGAGCGACCTCGATGACGAGTTCCATGGTGTGGTCGGCGTTGCGGATGATGCCTGAGCTGAGGAAGAGGCCTTCGATGTAGTTCCGCTTATAGAAATCGAGAGTGAGTTTTACGACTTCGGCCGTGGTAAAGGCGGCTCTTCGAACATTGGAGGAGCGTCGATTGATGCAGTAGTGGCAGTCGTAGAGGCAGCGGTTGGTGAGGAGGATTTTGAGGAGGGAAATGCAGCGGCCATCCGGAGCGTAGGAGTGGCAGATTCCGACTCCACCTGTCGAGCCGACTCCGGAGCCTTTGGAGGAATCTTGGCGGTTGGCGCCGGAGCTGGCGCAGGAGGCGTCGTATTTGGCTGCGTCAGCGAGGATTTCTAGTTTCTTTTGGATCTCCATCGTTCATGCGAACAGTATCATGGCTTTGGAAATTGGAAACGAGATTTGTGGGGTGATTTTTCTTTGAGGGAGAAGAGTCTCCCTTATTTGCCATCGCAGAGGCGGATGACGAGTTTTTGGAGGACCATGCGGGGGGATTGGGAGGAGGTGACGAGGGCTTTGTCGGCGGCGAGGCAGTCGCGGAGTCCTTGTTGGAGGTGGTCGAGGGAGAAATTTTTGGCACCAGCTGAGGCCATTTTGAGTCCCCAGGTGTTGACGGTGCCGTCTTTTTTCTTGGGGAGGACGGCTTGGATCCCGGCGGGGGCTTGGTTGATGGAGCCGTAGGCGGTGGCAAGTTTGGCAAAGAAGAGGTTTCGGACGGTGGGGATGATGGCGGCTTTGATGAGTCCAACGGGGCTTTCTTCTTTGTCGAGGAGAGAGTCGATGAGGTGGATGGCGCGGCGGGCGTTTCGTTTTTCGAGGGCCCGTGAGATTTCCCAGATGACGCCTTTGTGGCTGACGGAGACCATGAGGGTGACGTCGTCAAGGGTGATGGTGCGGCGGTCGCCGAGGTAGAGGTCGATTTTGTCGAGTTCGTTGTTGATTTGGCGGGTGTCGGCGCCGGCGCGTTGGACGAAGAGCTCGAGGGCTTCGGGTTCGAATTGGAGGGATTTTTCTTTAGCTGCGCGAGAGACGAGGCGGGCGACTTGTTCTTCCCAGCCGTCTTTGGAGACGTCGATTTTGTCGAATGACCGGTAGTCGGAAGATTTTTTGGCCCATTTGCCGAAGCGGCGGATTCCGTTGATGGTGTTGGTGCTGAGGAGGAATTTGACGTTGGCGGGGAGGCCTTCTTGGAGGACGGCGAGGAGGTTTTCGATTCCGGTCAGGGTGCGTTCGGCTTCGCTTGTGCGGTCGGTGCCGAAGAAGTTGGCGTCTTTGAGCCAGACGACTTTGTCGCCGCCGAAGAGTCCGACGGTTTGGAGTGCTTCGATGGCTTGGGCGGTTTTTTGGAAGGCGCTTTCGGCATTGTCGGCTGCGCCTTCGATGATTTCGTTTGAGAAGTCGTCGGAGTTTGGGGACTTGAGTTCTTCGAAGAGAGCGGTGGCTTCTTCGGAGACGCGGCCTTCGTCGGTGCCGGTGACGACGTAAACGGACATGGGGTGATTAAGAGGGGGGGAGGGGGGGAGATCAAGC
>JAHDGN010000344.1:878-3991 GCA_020627645.1 Akkermansiaceae bacterium | reverse complement strand
CCCTCCTCCCCATTTCCGTCCCTTTCCGCGACTTCCGCGGTTCCCACCTCCTCACCCGACAGCCTCCAAAACCCAAGCCCCTCACCCCCCATTCGTCCCTAATTCGCGAAGATTAGCGGATCAAACACCTGCTCAACCAACCCCTCAACCAAGAACTCACCAGTCATCACTCGGCCGCAGGCCGACTCCCCGCAGCTGCCCGCCGTAATCGATCCATCATCGCCACCCCAATCCCGGTCTCAGAAACCGGCTCAGCCACAATCACATCCACCCCCGCCGCATCCAACTGCCTCAAACAATAAAATAGCCTCACCGCACCCTCCGCCAACTTTCCCTTCCCCGGACTCATCACCTCCACATGAGCCCACTCCGTCGCCTCCACCAAACTCGTCTTCCCCTCCCCACGATAGCTCAACAAACCATACCTCACCCCCTCTTCCGGCACAAAGTCCTCCACCTTCTCCACCAAAATCAACCGAGTCTCCGGCGCATAATGTCCCTCCACCTGCCCCGGCGCCTCCACCCGCTCCTCCTTCGTCTTCTTCGGCTTCACCACCTTCGCAAACTTCCTCAACTCCTCCTTCGTCACCGGCCCCGGCCTCAACAACCTCAACTCCAACCCCTTCTCACCCACCTGCGGAGCCACAATCGTACTCTCCAAACCATCCCGACAAGCCCCCCCATCCACCACCAACGAAATCCTCCCACCCAACTCATCCACCACCGCCTGAGCAGACGTCGGACTAATCCGCCCAAATCGATTGGCACTCGGCGCCGCCACCGGTAACTCCTTCGCCACCGCCCGCATCACCTCATGCGCACTCATCCTCACCGCCACCGTCTCCAATCCACTCGTCACCAAATCCGGGATCTCCGGCACCTTAGGCAACACCAAAGTCAACGGCCCCGGCCAAAATTCATTCACCAAATCCCACACTAGCTCATTCAACTCCTCCGGAATCTCCACCACCTTCTCCAAATCCTTCTTCGTCCCCACATGCACAATCAACGGATCAAACGAAGGACGCTCCTTCACCTCAAAAACCTTCGCCACCGCCTCCGCATTAAAGGCGTCCGCCGCCAGCCCATACACCGTCTCCGTAGGTAAACCAACCTCCCCCCCTCAAAACACCCACCGCTTCATCCACCGACTCACGCCAATCTTCAAAATCTGCAACAACTAACTTCGTGTCCACGCACAATCTCTAGCAGATACCGCTTCATAGATCGAATTTAGAAGATACACTTTTTAAAACACCATGCAGCGAAACATCATCCTCATCGGATTTATGGGCACCGGAAAGTCCTCCATCGGACGATTCCTCTCCCAACGTCTCGCCTACCCACTCATCGACACCGACGAACTCATTTCCATCGAACAAAACTCACCCATCCCCCAAATCTTCGAAGAACACGGAGAAAACCACTTCCGTGACCTCGAAACCCAAACCCTCCAAAACCTCCACCGCCACACCGGCCACATCATCTCCACCGGAGGAGGCATCATCGGACGACCACTAAACCGACAACTTCTCCGGCAACTCGGATACGTCGTCTGGCTCATCGCCTCACCCGAAACCATTCTCGAACGCACCTCCCGCAACGACAACCGCCCACTCCTCAACACCCCAGACCCTCAAAAAACCATCGCCGAACTCCTCGAAAAACGCACCCCACTCTACAAAGAAACCGCCCACCTCGAAATCGAAACCTCCCAACTCAGCTTTGACGAAATCTCCTCCGGCATTGCTGAATCTGCCCGCTACCACTTCAGCTCCCAACCATGACCCCCCAAACCACCAAAACCAACATCCGCTTCGTCGCCAAACAACTCGGCTTCTCCGACTGCCGATTCGCCACCGCCACCCGAGCCCCCCACGCCGACCAATACCTCCACTGGGTCGAACAAGGACACGCCGGCGACATGCAATGGCTCGAACGCAACATCGATCGCCGCTGTGACCCGCGCGAAGTCCTCCCTGGCTGCAAAACCGTCGTCTCCCTCGCCCTCAACTACTTCCCTGGCCAACAACACCCCAACTCCCAATACCGCATCGCCCGATACTCCTGGAACGACGACTACCACCACCTCATCGAAGACAAACTCAAAGACCTCGACCTCGCCATGCAAGACTTCGGCGGCACCCAACGATACTATGTCGACACCGGCCCCGTCCTCGAACGCGACTTCGCCTCCGCCTCCGGACTCGGCTGGAACGGCAAATCCACCGTCCAAATCCACCGCCGCCTCGGCACCTGGTTTTTCCTAGCCGAACTCCTCACCACCCTCGACCTCCCACCCGATCCCCCCTCAACCGACCACTGTGGCAAATGTACCGCCTGCATCACCGCCTGCCCCACCAACGCAATCACCGCCCCCCGCCAACTCAATGCCACCCGCTGCATCTCCTACCTCACCATCGAACACAAAGGTCCCATTCCTCACGAATTCCGCCGCGCCATCGGCGACCGCATCTACGGCTGTGACGACTGCCTCGACGCCTGCCCATGGAATCGCTTCGCCAAACTCTCCCGCGAAACCTCCCTCCACGCCCGACAAAAAATCTTCGACCACACCCTCACCGACTTCCTCGACATGACCGTCGAAGACTTTCGCGAGACTTTCGCCAAAACCGCCATCAAACGAATCAAACACGAACGATTCCTCCGTAACGTCCTCATCGCCCTCGGCAATACCGGCACCCAAAAAGACCTCCCAAAAATCCACCCCTTCACCACCCACGAATCGTCTCTCCTGGCCGAACACGCCCAATGGGCCGTCAAAGAAATCAATTCTCGTCAGACTTCTTCACCCGAGACCTCTCCTCCTCCTTGACCTCCACCTTCCCCTTCTTCGAATCGTCCACCCGATACGAACAAACCGCCGATCCGGCCGACAAAACCATCACCGCAGCCCCACTCACAACCACCATCTTCTTCTTTCCACTCTTCATAATAACAAAATCTAGCCCACCCCTCCATTTCTTCAACCCCCCCTCCGTGGCGGCGGTTTCCAACCGCCAAGCCACCCAAAAAATCCCCCTCATCCAAGAGATATTTCTTCCTCGAATCCCACACCCCCACAACCAAGAACACAACACTCAACACTCACC
>JAHDGN010000344.1:0-868 GCA_020627645.1 Akkermansiaceae bacterium | reverse complement strand
AAGTTCCGAGATATTAGGCGTCTTCCGCGATTCCCTTTCCACAACCAGCCCCCTCATCCAAGAACTCAACACTCATCACTCACCAGTCCCAACTCGGCCAACGGCCGCCGCCCCCTCAACCAAGAAAGATTCGTGGAGATTAGCGAGGATTAGTGGACCTCCTTCCCCTCTCCCAAGCCTCTGCAACCAAAGCCCCCAAATCCCGCACTCAGCAAAATTCCGCGACCATCCGCGCCTTCCGTGGTTCCCTTTCCGCAACCAAGCCCCTCAACCACGAACTCAACACTCAAAACTTTTCACTCTCAACTCGGCCAGCGGCCGCACCAGTCTTTCTCCCATTCGAATAAGGCCACACAATATCCTCCCTACGACCCTCCTCACCTCCGTCATCTGACAAATTCTCCCCCACACTATATATTTTAACCACATCACCTTCATTGACCAACAGCGGATAACCCGTGAACGGATCCAACTCCCTCACCAAATCACCCCGATCATAAACTCCCAAACCAAGCTCTTTGGCATACTTCAAACGCATCCCAACCCTCGTTACACGGGCCCTCGCAATGACCTTCAGCCAATTCTTGGGAGCATTGCGAACGACTTCCAACAACCCCCTCGACGCATAAAAAAGCATCGGAACATCCTCTTCCTCGTCAAGTGCACTCCACCCATCTCTCAACGACTTCTCATCTTTACCCACCTTAGCAAATGCACCCATCGTCCTATGATAAAAAGCCCGATCCCTCTTCCACACAAAACCAACCTTCGCCATCATAGCAAGACGCCCCGCCTCCGAACCAGGCATCAGTTCATTAACCGTTCGCTCCGGATTTTCAAAAAAATTCTCACCAAACACCACTCGCTC
>JAHDGN010000343.1 GCA_020627645.1 Akkermansiaceae bacterium | reverse complement strand
GAATGTTGAAGAGGCTGAGGAATTGGTTCGAGTGGCAGAAGATGAAGATCGGATTTTGCAGATTGGGCATATAGAACGATTCAATCCGGTTCTGAGGGAGCTTGAGAAAAAGCTGACCATGCCAAAATTTATCGAGGCACATCGGTTGTCTCCGTTTCCGAATCGGAGCCTTGATATTGGGGTTGTGCTCGATCTAATGATTCATGATTTAGAGATTATTTTGCATTTGGTGAGGAGTCCTGTGGTGAGTATTGATGCGGTAGGGGTCCCGGTCTTGACCTCAACAGAAGATATTGCGAACGCACGGTTACGTTTTGAGAACGGGTGTGTTGCGAATGTGACCGCAAGCAGAATCAGCCCAGAGCGATTACGCAAAATACGTATTTTTCAGGATGACGCCTACTTATCGTTGGAGTATCAGGCCCAAACAGGCGAGATGTATTGGAAGGAAAACGGAGGAATTCAGGTGGGGAAAGTGGATGTGGAGAAGGATGAACCTCTCAAACTTGAATTGGCAGCCTTCGCGGAGAGTGTGAAGGAGGGGAAGACGCCTGCGGTGACGGGGAAGCAGGGGGCAGATGCTCTAGCTATTGCATTGGAGATCACGAAATTAGTTGCTTCTGGATAGGGAGTTACCCTGACTTTAGGGGGCGGAAAAAGGAGGCCATCTCTCAAGGAGACACCTCCCTTTTTTTCTGGATGGTGGAGGGTGAATTTTTGGAAATCCGAAATTTTCGCTTATTTTTTCCAAGAGTTTGGCGATTGGTGGGTCTTTTGAGGTGAAAGGAATGTTGAGTTGTGGTTCAATTAAAAGTCGTCGAAGCCGAGAGGCTAACTCATATGCGTTTGTCTCGTGAACAGAAGCCAGTTCTTGTCAGGGCTACATTGGAAGAAGTTTTTGAGGCGGAAGAGACGCCTTTGCTAAGGTATGCCTTTGGCATCTTGGGACGTAGAGAGGTTGCTGAGGAGGTTGTTCAGGAGGCATTTCTAAAACTCCATGAGCATTGGGAGGGGGTGACGGCGCAGAGGGCTTGGCTCTATCGCTGTGTGAGAAATTTGTCGCTTAATGTGATTCGGAAATCGAAGAGGGAGACCTTGTCCGATGAGGCTGGAGAAGGTGAAGGGATGGGAGAAATGCCAGATGAAGAGTTAGGGAAAATGGAAGCGGTGGGAATGATGAGGGTGTTTATAGGCGAGTTCAACGAGAGAGATCGCAAAATCTTGGAGATGAAATATTTTGAGGACCTTAAATATGAGGAGATCGCAGCTGCGTTGAACATGAGTGTTGGTAACGTTGGGTATCGATTGCATCACTTACTGAAAGAGTTGGGCGATCGTTTGAAAAAGTCAGGGATTAGTCATTTTTAGAGATTTTGAAGAGATGAGAGAGGAATTGCATAGTTATTTGGAGCCGGAATTGGAGGCGCGTGTGGTTGCGCTTGTGATGGGCGAGTCATCTGCTTTTGAGGCTGAAGAGTTGGGGCGTTTGATGGAAGATCGGCCAGAAGTTGCCGCATTTTTTGAGCGGATGTCTGGATTAGATGGGATGGCCAGGGAAGCGGTTTGTCCACCTGATGTGGAGGAATGGAAGTTATCGGAGGGCAGGCGGGGAAAGATCTTTGAGAAGGTAGCGGAGCGTAAGCTCGCGGAGGAGGAAATGGAGAGGCGCCTTTTTGTTGCAAAGAGGGCGCAACGAAACGTTTTAATTGGGGTAGCTGCCTGTTTCGTGGTGAGTCTGTTCTTGGTTGTAATGGGTCCTGTTTCTAGCAATCACGGAGTCGCTAACGAGCAAAAAGAACCTGCCAGAATCGTTGCCTACGCGGCAAGTGAAAGCGGGATCGATGAAGCAGTAGGAAAACGATCAGAGCTATTTGAACTTGAAGAAGGTTTAGAAGAGGCTGCTGAATCAACAGGCGATCCTTTCGATGATAATGTCGTGCTTGAAAATCCGCCAGCGGCTCCCGAGAAGAAGATTCAGACAACGATTGATCGCAAGCCTTTAGTTCAGGGTTCCAAGGGGGCGCCTGAGATCGCAAGTAACTTTGGCTCTGGTTGGGGAGATGGACATGGATCAGGTTATGGGAGGAATGATCCGAAGAAGAATCCGAATAAAAGTCGTTCATTTTCTGAATCAAATTTGAGCGGTTCAAAGCTCGATGAGACCTCTGAAAAAAAATCAGGGTTCGATGAGGCACCTCATAGAACAATGCCAGGCGAAATCCCGAGGGCACAAAATTCCTCGATTCCGGAAGGTGGTTTTCGAACAGGCCGTTCCTCCTTGGGAACTCTAGAATCGAAGAAGTTTCGTAAGTCTCACGATCTTGATTTAAATCGAGAGTTGGTTCAACTAAAGAAGAAGAAAGGACCTATTTCTCCGATGCCGCCAGGTGCTCGAGCATCACGTGGGAATAATGACCAAAAGGATTCGAATGGGGATGGGCTCAAATCGATGAAAAATTCTTCTGCAAAAAAGAGGGTCAACAAGGAGAGGTGGCGAGGGATTGAAAATAGAGAGAAAATGGTCAGGAGGAGTGCACTGGGTGGTGAGGTTCACACTCCAAAAGATAAAGGTGGATTACACAAAGACCAAAAAGGCAACTTTAAAAGCGGCGGAGGTTCGAAATCATTGCTTCCAGATCGTCAAAACAAACCCAATTTAGAATTGAGAGATCCTGAGAAAAATAGTCACAATGAAGAAACTATCGACCGTTTAAAGCTAGCCGAGGCTCTTGCTGAGGCGAAAACCGACATATTTCCAAAGTCTCTGAGCAATCGATCAGAGCGTCGAAATTCGCAACAAACCACTAAGAATGAAGATACTCCTAATCAGGGCTTTGGTGATACAGAAGAAGATAAAATTCAGTCTTCTGCAGCGAGAGGAGGGGGTATCAGTGAACAGCTGAAGAACGATAAACGTCAAAGGGGTGAAGATCAGAATGCTGCGAAAGAGAAGTCAGCTGAATCTGTCGAACCAACTATAGAGGTTGATCGTTCTGATGTGGGGGACAGTTCATCCGTCACGACGTTTTCAACTTTTGAAACCAAGACTCGTCACAAGGTTGATTCAACGTTTTCCCTGAATGTGAGCGATGTGTCCTTTCAGTTGGCGCAAGCTGAATTGATGAAAGGCAGGTGGCCGAAGGCTGAAAAGGTGCGAGTGGAAGAGTTTGTCAATGCGATGAAGTATGGAGACGTGAAGCCATCGATGAGTGAGAAAATTAATTGTGTGGTGGAGCAAGGAGCACATCCATTTTTACCCGGTCGGAATTTGATGCGTGTTTCGATGTCAACAGCCGCGCTGGGTAGAGGTGCCGAGACTCCTCTGCGATTGACCATCTTATTGGATCAGAGTGGTTCGATGGACCGAGTTGATCGCGCGGCAAGTGTGCAAAAAGCTTTTGAGGCCCTTGCCTCAGATTTGACGGAGCATGACGAGGTCACCCTAGTGGGTTTTTCTAGAACCACGCGTTTGTTGGCGGAGCGGGTTAAAGGTGACGAAGCGAAGGGTCTAGCGGAGATCGTGGGTCGTCCTCTGACTGAGGGAGGTACTCATTTGGAGGAGGCTTTAAAGACAGGGATGAAGATGGCTGAACAGCAGTTTTTAGATGGAGCTCAGAATCGGGTTATCTTGATGACTGACGGTGCAGCAAATTTGGGAGATGCAAAACCTGAAGGATTATCAAAGTTGGTGGCTGAGATGAGGAGAAAGGGGGTTTCATTTGATGTTTGTGGGGTGAGCGCAAAGGAGCTTAAAGATGGGACACTTCGTAAGTTGGCTAAGGAAGGTGACGGAAGGTATTATTTATTGAACCGGCCAGAGGATGCGGATGAGAGTTTTGCGAAGCAAGTCGCAGGCGCTTTGCGTCCAGCTGCCAAAAATGTAAAAGTCCAGGTTCTATTCAACCCGGAGCGGGTAGAAGGATTTAAGTTGTATGGTTTCGAGGAACACCTCTTGAACAAGGAGGATTTTAGAGATGATTAGAGCCAATGTTTTTTATCACA
>JAHDGN010000007.1:11776-24261 GCA_020627645.1 Akkermansiaceae bacterium | reverse complement strand
ACGCGAATACTTTACGCCGCAAGCGGCGGGGAATCAGACCCAAAGAGATTGAAAGCTGGGAATCACTACCGCATCTCGAAAAACACCTCGAAACTTCACATATCGCAGCCTACCTCGAAGCAACTGACGGCTGCGTTGATACTTTCACGATCAACAAACTGACAAAGATTGACTAAAACCACCGATGCTCAATGGCCAAAGGGGGGTAGAAACCGAACGAAATCGATCTTGGGAAAGAAATCTTTCAAGAAAAGCCAGAACCAAAATCCAACGACAGACAAGAACGAGACGGTAAAACGACCAGGATCGAAAGAGCTCTTTCTCGATCCAACAGTCTCGATTGTTCACATCGACCAGAACAAGGCTATCAAGACACTGATTGAACGTTTTTCGAGCGATCTCCCCACCACGACACAATCCACGCCCTTTCGAAATCGATCATTCGAAGCTAATATGATTACATAGAAAATCGGCTATTGTAATTGGGTTAGATTAACGTTTATTATACCAGTTAATCGTCTCGACAACCGAGAAGAACCTGGTCCCATGAACAAATCAATCTTTCTGCTCCTGGCACTTTCATCAGTTGCAATTTCCTCCTTATCCGCACAATCCAGCCGGCGACTTATTCGGTCACAACCGAAACTAGAAGACCATTCAAAATGGGTTATGGATCAAAACCTCTGGAAAACTCCCCTCAAAGACTTTGCCAAGTCTCATGCAAAAAACCGCTTCAAATGGCTTTCCTCGGCCAAAAAGGGAATCCGCTCCCCTCTAGCCGCTCCTCTTTTCGGCCAACCATCTGGCGAAGTCGTTCTGAGGGCGAAAAAGAACAGCGGCCCAATCTCTAGCGCTTGGATCTCAGTGTATAATCGAGGAGATAACCGCCCCATCTCCATTTCTGACCTCAACAAACGATTCGACAAACTCAAAGGAATCTTGACGGAAAAAACCGGCAACAAACCCACCGACCAATCAAAAAAAGGAGCCGTAAATCTGACCAGTCTCCTCTGGAAGCACAATAAAACTGCCTTCTTACTCGAAAAAAGCACCAGCAATAACACCGCCGAATTCATTCGCCTACGACTCGCGCCAGTCGCCTCTCTCCGAGCACCAACCCAAGCGACGACCAGGCAGAGCCTAACCCGAAACCTTGTCCGAGAAAAAGACGGCACCATCTGGATCGACAACATCCCCATGGTAGACCAAGGCCGTAAAGGCTACTGTGCCTGCGCCAGTGCTGCACGAATCTACCAATACTACGGACTCGAAACCACCCAACACGAAATAGCCCAAATCGCAAAAGCAACCGCCCTAACCGGAACATCAATGCCAATCATGGTCGATGCTTTAAAGAAGGTAACCACCAAGTTGGATTCCAGAGTCCTAACCCTCTATGAATACCCAAAAGGCATCTCGGAAACGAACCCTCGCAACTCGAAATACATGGCTGGCGTTCGGGAACTGAATTCAGACTTCAATCGCTACCAGCAACTCGCCAAGAAAAAAGGAAAAGGTGAAATCACCATCCACGGAGAAAAAGGGGCACGTATCAATCGAAACTACGTGATCAACATCTCCTATGTCAGGCAGAAAGCTGACCCAGACATTTTCCGGGAAGTGATGATGCGCAAAAATCACTACAAGCGTTTCAAATCACAGATAAAGAGGTATATCGATCAAGGGATTCCTGTCGCGTGGGCTCTCCAACTCGGGATGTTCAAAGAAACCGGTATTCCCCAAATGTCAGGAGGTCACATGCGCTTGATCATTGGCTACAACGAAAAATCTGACCAACTCATCTACACAGATTCCTGGGGAGCTGGCCACGAAAAGAAAACGATGGATATGGGAAATGCTTACTGCATGACCAGCCTTCTTCTAGCTCTTCCTCCTTTGCACTAGCCTTCGCTCCAATGCCTGGAATCGGCTAATCTTTCACATCTCCAAAACGACTCTATTCTGATCCTTCTTGATCTCTATTTTCCGAGTCCAAACAGCATAGCCCAACTCTTCGTTCCCCCCTGCCACTCTCAAATTTTTCGACTTTTCTAAAAGATCAATGAGATATCCACCAGCTTCGACATTCGAACAAATCGCCTCATATTCTCCATCTTTACCTGTCTTCTGAAAAAAGACCCATCGGTCAACGCGCCCCAGTTGGTCAATCTTCCTTAGCCTCGAAACCACAATTTTCGAATTCTTCGGGAAATATAATGGAACCTGAGATGTCTTCGCCGTTTTAAGCGTCAATAGGGTTGGCTTTTTCAAAAACTGAACAACAAGAAGCTGATCCTTCTTTGTGACTTCGACGACCTTGGCAAGAATACAAGATCTTGAGATGCTAGGATGATGGTCGTAAATCAGAAGGACATATTTCCCGAAAGGGACGTCACTGACTGCCGACCAACGAATACCGCCTTCGATATCAACTCCCTCGCCCAAGCTAAATCCCACTTTCCCTCGGTCAATTGATTCAAGCTTTGCCTCGTAAAGCCCTTCGGCAACAACCCCAAGCATCTCAACCTTCACCTTTCCGCTCACGAAGAGGCTAAAACAAACAAAGAATAACGAAGTCGCTCTAATAATTTTCATATGATGATCAAAAAGAAATTCTTAAAATCTAACCCCAATCACGAAAAGGCTCTGGCAATATCGTCGAATGACCTTTCCTAAAATTCAAGGCTGGAGGGGGACGGGACCCAGGCTCCCTAACCGACCAACAATCAACGCCGCACATTTTAGAAATCGCCCACTCTCTCTCAGATCCGCGAAGCGCTGACTCAACAACCCCAAAAAAAATACCGTTTTGAAACTAGAAGTGGGATTAACTTTCACCTGCGAACCCCAGGTTCAACTTCAGATCACCCTAGGAGCGGTAGCTCCGCTAAATGCCATAAACTAACAGCTAACAGCCGAAGCTCCTAACAGTTAAATAACCACATCCACAGCGACAGCCTTCAAAACCCGATCATAGACCACATCTGGAGGAGCAAGCCCATCCACTAGAACCGCTCGTTCCCTCTCCCGATAGTAATCGATAGCGGGCAGAACTAATCTCTGATACTCGGCAAGACGATTCTCAAAACTCTCGACTGAATCATCTTCACGAGGCACCAACCGCCCCCCACAGGCAACACAGAGCTCCTTCTCTCCAGCCTTGGCGACTCGATGACAGTCCACACACTCCAAGCGCCCCGAAACACGCCTTCTTAACTCAGCCTCCCCGACCTCTAGAATAATCGCCCGGACTTCCACATCCAACTCATCATCCAAAACCATCGCCTGCCTTAGGGTCCTCGGAAAACCATCCAACAACCAATCACTAGCCTGCCTCGAGACCCATTCCAACACCATTGGAACCATCACCTCATCGGGAACATACTCACCCGAATCCAAATAAGTCTTCGCCCTACCACCTAAGCTGGAGCCATCTCTGACCTCCCGGCGTAAAAGCGCACCAGTCGAGAGGTATGCTAAACCAAGATCCTCGGCTAACCTCCTCCCCTGAGTCCCCTTTCCAGATGCAGGAGGTCCAAGAAAGACAATGGATCCACTCACTTTCCTACCCCTTCGCCAACATCGTGACCACAGCGATCACGATAAGAATAGCCATTCCAATCAAGAGATACAAAATCGAACTACTCGATGCCTGCGATCCAGACAACTGCCTCTGCTGCCTTCCCTTAATTTTACCCTTACGCAAGAATCCATCATATTGGCGCTGCAACAAATGAGTCTCAATCTGACGCATCATATCAAGTAACACTCCGACCAAAATCAACAAACTCGTTCCTCCAAAGAACGAAGTGATCAAACCTCCCGCCTCAAGCCCTTCGATCGCAAGCCCCACAAAATAGGGGAGCATGAAAATAAGAGTCAGGAAAATCGCCCCTGCAAAAGTCAACCGAGTCATCGTGTAGTCCAAAAACTCTGCTGTTGGCTTACCAGGCCGAACCCCAGGAATATATCCACCACCCTTCTTCAGATTCTCGGCGATCTCAGACGGCTGAAACATCGTCGCAACCCAGAAGAAACTAAAGAAGAAAATCATGAGGCCAGAAATGACATAGAACCAGACCCCATTCGGAGACAAAAACTCATTGATCGAAGTCACAATGTCACTGTTCCGCCAAATTTGGGCTGCCAACTGAGTCGGCAACTGGAGAATGGCAGTCGCAAAGATCACCGGCATCACACCAGCATAATTAACTTTAAGAGGCAAATATTGCGTTCCCCCCTGCATCTCACGACGTCCAGCAACTCGTCTCGCATATTGAACCGCAATTCTCCGTTGGCCTTGAGTAATCGCGATAATCGCAGCAATGACGAATAAGAAGAAGACTATCAAGAGAACCACCATAAATGGACCGAACTGTCCTTTGTCCCCACCGACGAACGTCCTCCAAAGACTCACCATCACCCCGGGCAAGGCCGAAATAATGTTGACTGAAATAATCAAAGAAACCCCATTCCCAATCCCTCGCTCAGTGATCTGATCACCAATCCACATTAACAAAAGAGTACCAGCGACAATGATCAAAACCGTCATCGCAATAAAACCTAAACCATTCCCAGTATCAAATGCTGGCACTAGATCCACCCCCATCCTTTGCGCAGTCTGCCCCAATCCTCCCAAGAGTGGGTTGTTGCCGGGATTCTCCAACGATCGAGCCAAAAACAACCCTTGCACTGCCGCAATGGCAATCGTCACAAACCTTGTCCACTGGTTAATCTTCTGTTGACCACCATCTTCCTTTTTCAACTTCGCCAAACTCGGAACAACCGCACTCAGCAATTGCATCATAATCGATGCTGTAATGTAGGGCATGATCCCAAGAGCAAAAAGGCCGAGACTCGCCAATCCACCACCCGAAAACACATTCAAAATCGCCCCAATCCCACCGTCATCACCTTCACTCTGACTCTTGAGGTGCTCTGAGATCACGGCCATGTTCACTCCTGGAAGGGTGACGTGCACACCAAGACGAACGATCACAATCATTGCCATCGTGAAAAGCAGGCGATCCCTCAACTCAGGAATCTTCCATGTATTTGAAAATGCAGAAATCATATAACTAACTATTAAATAAAATTATCTAGATATCCCCTCACCAGGCATTGGGTCAGGATTGTGGTGGGCCATCAAAGCCCGACCGATTTCAGGAGTGAATCTCCCCTTTTGAAAGAGTTTTTCCTTGGCCTCTTGCAGTTCCATCCCCCCTCTGGCAATTCCCTCATAACCACCGACACTCTCACGCACCCGTTCATCTTCCTTCTGAAAACGAGAAAGATCAATTTTAAGCTGCTTGAGCCGTTCCCCCAACTCCTCCAATTTTACGACAGCCTCAGTCTCATCTCCCCCCATTGCAACCTTGTCAAGAACCGCAGCCATTGCAGACAAAACCTCTCCCTGCTCCCTCGTATTATCTTCGACACTCGAATCTCGACAACCCACCAAGAACAGAAAAACCGAAAACGCAAAAAACGCCGCACCCTTGATTAAGGGGCGCAACGTAAATCTTGCGTGAATAAATTTCTTCACCAGTGCAGGGAAAAGAAAAAACTAGGAAAGTTCAAGTGACCCACCGGCCTTCTCGATCTTTTCCTTCGCGGACGCACTCGCCAGATCGACTTTCACCTTCAACGCTTTGGTCAAATCACCCTGACCAAGAACCTTGATCTTATCGACCCGACCCTTAACTAAGCCAACCTTACGAAGAGTCTCCTCATTAACGTCTGAATCGACTTCAAAGTAATACTCAAGCTGTGAAACATTGACCACAGCTACCGTATCCCGGAACTGTAGGTTTGAAAAACCACGCTTCGGCAAACGGCGAGCGAGTGGCATCTGACCACCCTCAAAACCTGGACGAACACCTCCCCCAGATCTAGCTTTTTGCCCCTTATGCCCCTTACCTGAAGTCTTACCAAGACCAGAGCTCTCTCCACATCCAAGTCGCTTCTTGCGATGCTTGGCCCCAGGATTGGGTTTAAGATCATGTAAATTCATCGGAATCTGTATCGTTTAAAGTTTTCAGGACCCATACCGGCCCAAAGTAAGTTAAATTGCCTTCTCTTTCTTCTTACCACGAAGACCGTAGACATCTTCCTTCGTGCGGAGCATTGTCAGCGCCTTGATCGTCGCCTTGACAACGTTGGCGTGATTATTTGAACCAATCGACTTAGCAAGAACATCGTGGATACCCACCGCTTCACAAACAGCACGGACACCACCTCCAGCAATCACACCAGTTCCAGGTGAAGCGGGCTTCAAGAGAACCTTCCCTCCGCCAAATTCAGCATAGACTTCGTGCGGAATCGTAGGACCGTTCAATCGAACCTTCTGAAGGTTCTTATTAGCAACGCCCGATGCCTTCTTGATACACTCGGCAACTTCGTTTGCTTTACCAAATCCAACACCTACGGAACCCTTCTCGTTTCCAGAAACAACTAGAGCGGAGAAACTGAAGCGACGTCCACCCTTCACCACCTTCGCACAACGGTTAATAAACACCACCTTTTCGGTCAGCTCATTTCCCTCGGCATCTGTGGGGGGAGCCTCACGCTGCCGACCACCGCCTCGGTTGTTGTCACGACCTCCTCCGCGATTGTTTCCACCTCCACGATTATTCCCACCTCCGCGATTGTTTCCACCCCCGCGATTGTCTCCTCCACGATTGTCTCCTCCACGATTGTCTCCTCCACGATTGTTGTCCGCCGTGTTGTTAGCACCTTCAGGCGCAGCAACTTTCTTTTCCTCAGCGGGCTTAGATTCTTCGTTATTAGCCATTTTTCTTCGAAGCAAAAATTAGAATTTCAAGCCACCCTCACGCGCGGCGTCTGCAAGTGCTTTCACTTTCCCTGTAAAAATAAATCCACCCCGATCAAAAACAACGTTCTCGATATTGGCTTCCTTTGCTCTTTGAGCGACGAGCTTTCCAACAGCCTCAGCTGTCTCTTTGCTGGCGCCCGATCCCTCGACCGTCGCATCCAAAGTAGATGCGGAACAGAGGGTCTTCCCCGCAAGATCATCGATCAATTGGGCATAGACGTTTTTATTAGAGAAATGAATTGCAAGACGTGGACGATCGGGAGTCCCGGATACCTTCTTCCGGATCCGACGATGGACCTTGCGGCGGAGTTCTTTACGATTAAGAGTGCTCATTGGTTCGATAACTTCTAAGGTTCAACTCAAGGTTACTTCACAGATTTACCTGCCTTACGACGCACATACTCGCCAACATAACGAACGCCCTTACCCTTGTAGGGCTCTGGCGGATAATAAGCCCTCACCTCAGCGGCAAACTGCCCAACCAACTGCTTATCAATTCCTTCGACCTTGATTTTCGTATTGTCAGCAACCGTAACCGTCAACCCCTCCGGGATCGGATGTAAAATCGGATGTGATTTGCCCAAACTCAGATCGAGATCCTTCCCCTTCACTGCCGCACGAAATCCAACCCCCTGAATCTCTAAATCTTTCACAAAACCCTGGCTTACTCCAACAATCAGATTATTCACCAAACTACGAAATGTTCCATGAAGGGCGCGCAGATGACGCTGCTCGGAAGCCCGCCCAACGACGATCTCCCCATCATTAACCTCAACCGTAATTCCCTCGGGAAGTTCAAGGGAAAGCTTCCCTTTAGGTCCCTCAACATTTACCTGATTGCCTTCAACTTTAACCGCAACCTTATCGACCGCAGTAATTGGTTTAAGTCCAACTCTAGACATTGTTCTCTACTTTCTACGTCAGGGTGAATTTCTTACCAAACGAAAGCGACGATCTCGCCACCTACCTTCTCCTTCCGAGCTTGCTGACCAGTCAACAAACCTTTGGAGGTCGAAATGATGGAAATACCCATCCCGTTTAAAACCTTTGGAATCTCCTGCGAACCCGCATACTTGCGTCGCCCACACTTCGAAATTCTCTTCAAATCTGTCAAAGCAGGAACCCCATCAACGAACTTGGTCTTGACCAAGAGCTCAGGGAACTTGCCAGAGGTATCAACCTCATAATTCCAGATGTAACCTTCCTCCTTTAAAATTCGGCAAATTTCCACCTTCATTTTGGAATGTGGAGCGCGGAATGATTCATTCCCTGCACGCGAAGCATTCTTCAGGCGAATAAGAAAATCTGCGATTGGATCAGTGAGAGTAGCCATAATTGATGATCTTTCTAAATCAGTAAAAGTTAAGCAGCCGTCTCTTCTTTAACATTGTCACGGAACGGCATTCCAAGAGCCCGTAACATTGCCTTCGCATGGGCATCGGTTTTACCAGATGTCACAAAGATGAAATCGAACCCGATCTGACGCTTAATCTTATCCAACTCAATCTCGGGAAAAATCGACTGATCCGCGAACCCGACCGCATAATTTCCTCTTCCATCAAAGGACTTAAATGGCAACCCACGAAAATCACGGATGTTGGGACAAGTAATCATAATGAAACGCTCCAAAAATTCCCACATCCTTGGCCCGCGCAAAGTCACACGTGCACCTACAGCTTCACCCTCACGCACCTTAAAATTAGCCACTGACTTCTTTGCATAGACAACCGAGGGCTTTTGACCGGTGATTTTACTAATCTCTTCTACTGCATCTTCGACAGCAGCTTTACGCTCGTTGACGTAATGCCCGACGTGAGAATTGACAGAGATCTTTTCGAGCCTTGGAACCTCATTGATGTTCTTAAGACCGAGTTCCTCTTGGAGAGCCTTCTGCAGCTTCTCCTCATATAGACGTTGGAGTGTTGGTTTCATGGTATTTTGGCGGGTCAGCTTGATGAATTTTGCTTAAACGCTCGGAGTGCTCCCCTTCCCGATTTGATTCGAACGGTTGGAGCGGGTGGCGGTCCTGACACAATCAGGACCCCCATGCTAGACTTTTTTTACATTTGATAGATGAATGGGGCCATCAACCTCTTCGATTCCACCATCCGGATTCGCTTCGGAGCGACGAATTGTCTTCTTGATCATACGCACACCCTCGACAACAACCTGCTCTTTTGACGCGTTGACTGAGATAACAGTGCCTTTTTTTCCTTTATGATTACCGGCGATTACCTCGACCTCGTCGCCTGCCTTTACGTGGGTTTTAATCCTCATGGTTTTATCTGGATGGGGTTAGTTCAACTGCGATTAGAGCACCTCAGGGGCGAGGGACACTATTTTCATGAAATTCTTTTCCCGTAACTCACGAGCAACAGGACCAAAAATGCGAGACCCCTTTGGGTTCCCGTCCTTATCGATGATAACGATGGCATTCTCATCGAACCGCAACACCGACCCGTCAGCACGACGGATAGGATAAGCTGTCCTCACCACAACCGCCTTCACGACAGTTCCCTTTTTAATCGAAGCGGTAGGGATCGACTCACGGATGTGCGCAGTGATGATATCACCAACTCTTGCAGAGTTCGTCCGCTTACCAATCACTCCAATCATTTTAGCCTGCCGGGCACCCGTATTATCGGCCACCGCAATCTTGGATTCCATTTGGATCATGACAAAAATTCTATAGTTAAAGAGTTTCTTCTGGGATCTATGCCTTCAATTCCAACTTAGTGGCTCAAAACCTTGACAAGCTTCCAACGCTTCAGCTTCGAAAGAGGGATCGTTTCCTCGATACGAACCTTGTCACCAACCGATGCCTCCCCACTCTCGTCATGAGCGTAGAATTTCTTCGATACCTTAACGATCTTCTTGAACTTCGGATGAGGAACCCGGTTGGTGTATTCGACCACGATCGTCTTACTCATTCCTGTGGAGGTCACAATACCAACACGAGTCTTCTTGTTCTTTGCGGGAGCATCGGTAGGCACGAAGTCGGCCTTAGTTGCTGTTTCTGGAGCTGTTTCCTGATTGTCAGACATAGGGAAATTTTTTTGTTAGGATTATCGAAACTCCTCAGGAGGACTTACGCTGGTTAATGGCTGTCATAACTTGCGCGATTTCACGACGAACAAGACGGCGACGGGCGGTATTCTCAAGCTGGCCTGTCGCTTGCTGCAAACGCAAGTTAAGCGCCTCCTCCTTCAGGTCACGAAGTCGGGTCGACAGTTCTTCAACGGTCAAGTCTGAGATTTCTGAAAATTTCACTTTAGGCATGATCGGATTCCTTATTGGGTTTCAACTGGTTCTACTTAAAACTCAAACGATTAGTGAGTAGAGCGGGTAACGAAACGGGTTTCAAACCCGAGCTTGTAGGAAGCCAAACGCATTGCTTCACGAGCCTGGGACTCTGGGACACCACCAACCTCAAAAAGCATCGTTCCCGGGCGGATCACTGCGACCCAAGCATCAACGGATCCCTTACCCTTACCCATCCTTGTTTCTGGTGGACGACGAGTAATCGACTTGTGCGGGAAAACCCGAATCCATGTCTTACCCTTACGCTTGAGGAAACGGTTAATCGCAACACGGCAAGCTTCAATCTGGCGATTTGTCATCCAACCGCGACCAAGCGCTTGCAATCCAAAGTCACCGAAACTGACATCAGTTCCACGCTGGGCATTCCCCCCCCGGTTACCGCGGTGCGACTTCCGGAACTTGGTTCTTTTTGGCATCAAAGGCATCGTTCTATCCTCCTTTTATCTTAAGTTATTCTAGGTTTACCGACTCTTAGGAAGCTGCTGGAGCACCCCCACCCTCGGTAGGCTTGTTTTGATTATTATTGCGGCCACCCCCCCCCCTGTTGTCACCCCCTCTATTATCGCGGTTGTTGCCACCAGGTCCACGACGACGCTGTCTGTCATGTCCAGGAGGACGAGCACCCTTATCTGAATCCTCGTTCTTATTGATCCAACACTTCACTCCGATGATGCCATAAACCGTCTTCGCTTCCGCAAAACCATAATCGATCGGGACACGAAGAGTCTGAAGAGGAACCTTGCCCTCACGATACCATTCAGCCCTAGCAATGTCGGCTCCACCAAGACGACCCGCACAGCGGATTCTAATCCCATTTGCCCCGAAATCCATCGCCGTCTGGACAGCACGTTTCATGGCACGACGGAAAGCAATCCTCCGCTCAAGTTGAATACAAACCTGCTCACAAACACACTGAGCATCAAGCTCAGGCTTGCGGATTTCAACGATATCAATCTTAACCTGAGAACCTCCAGCGATCTTAGAAATATCATTGGTCATCACCTCAATCTCCGCACCCTTGCGACCAATGACCAACCCAGGACGTGAGGTGTGTAGAGTGACCCGGACGCTATTCCAAGCGCGCTCGATAACAACCTTAGAGAGGGCAGCTGACTGAAGACGTCCCGCGATATACTTCCGGATCTTAAGATCCTCGTGCAGCTTCTTCGTGTAATCTGGCCCTTCAGCATACCACTTCGAGCGCCAGTCCTTACTAACTGCGAGGCGAAAACCAATCGGATTAACTTTCTGTCCCATAATGATTAAAATTTAAATGTTTCAATATAAAGTTTACTCGGCACTTCCTTCCGCTACCTCCTCTGCCACAGGCTCCTCACTCTCAGAAGCGGGCTCCTCATCAACGACCTCTTCTTTCGGTGCCGCCTTCGGCTTACCCCCAAACAAAGATTTAATGGTGTCACGTTTCTTGGCCTTGCCTGAACGCTGCTTCTCCTCCGGCTCCTCGAATTCGTCAGTCAAGGTGATGAAAATGTGACTCGTCCGCTTGCGGATCGCACCAGCAGAACCTCTTGCACGAGGCTTGAAACGCTTGAGAGTCGGCCCATCACCAACAACAGCTTCTTTCACGATCAACTCATCAGCAGACAACTCATGGTTGTTCTCTGCATTTGCCACCGCACTCTTAAGAGTTTTCCCAATCAGGTAGGCCGACTTCCTTGGAGTATAAGTCAGCGCATCAAGTGCCACTGAAACGGGAAGCCCTTGAATTTCACGAGCTACGTCACGCGCTTTCTTCGGAGAGATCCGAGCATATTTTGTTGTCGAACGAACTAACATTAGTCTGTCTGGTCAGAGTTAAGTATTACTTTTGCAATATCGCCGGTCTCAACCGGCACCTGTTGATCTTCTAAATTTTGAATCAGTAACCCACTGATGAGGGGGCGTGTTCCACCAACGACAGCCTCACCCACTTTTTTGCCAGCACGCTCAATCCTAAAACGCATCCCCACACCAATCCCCGCCTCAGTTCCCCCATTAATAACAAGCGTCCCTGTATTGGAGTCAATACTCACAATCTTCGCCCCCTGGCGATTTCCCTGGACGATCCTCCTCGCAGGACGCCTCCTCTGACCAAGAACCACCTCAATCTCCCGGAGCTTAGTCTCAAGCTCAACCCTCGCCGCTGGATCTGCCGTTAAGGCCTTCCTAAGATAAGCATTAATGGTTGGAATCAGATCACTAACAGCAACCTCGATCTCATCCAATTTCTCTTTGACGATCAGATAGTCGGTCGCAGCCCTTAACTTAGCATCATCCCCCTCCAACAAATCCTTACCCAGCAATGAGAGATGCTTTTGAACCCTTGAAA
>JAHDGN010000007.1:0-11766 GCA_020627645.1 Akkermansiaceae bacterium | reverse complement strand
CCTTAGTTTTGCGATCCTCCCTCTCGAGAGCCTGACCTAGACTCTCTCTGACACTATCTAATTGAAGTTTGAGCTTCCGGTTCTCTCGCTCGAGGCGCTCCATCCTTGTCTCCTGACCACCAGCAGACAAGACACCAAGGACAAGTGCCCCAATGCTTAAGACTGTGATGTTCAGTAAACGCATAGCGAGAAAATCTACTTTAACTTATTTCTTACCAATTCCCCCATGGGCCTTGAAAATCCGAGTTGGCGAGAACTCACCCAATTTGTGACCCACCATATTCTCAGTAACAAAAACGGGAACGAAAGTTTTCCCATTGTGAACCGCAAAGTTAAGCCCCACGAAATCAGGAGTAATCATCGAGCGACGACTCCAAGTCTTAATCGGCTTCTTATTTCCCGCCTCCACGGCTGCATCGATCTTTGCCAAAAGCTTCTGGTCAACATATGGCCCTTTTTTCAGTGAACGTCCCATGATTCTTCTTGGTTAGTGATAAATTTTTAAATTACTTACGCTTCGACTTACGACGGTCCTCAACGATGAAAGTACTGTTTTTATGCTTCCGGCGGGTCTTCTGCCCCTTTGTGTGGCCCCATGGCGACTTCAAGTGCTGACGCCCACCACCAGACTTCGACTTACCTTCACCACCACCATTCGGGTGGTCCACTGGGTTCATACACATTCCCCTGACAGTCGGGCGCTTACCTTGCCAACGAGAACGACCAGCCTTCCCAGAAACCTCATTCATGTGGTCCCGGTTACCCACCGTTCCAATGGTTGCGTAGCACTCCTCATGAAACTTCCGAATTTCACCAGAAGGCATCTTAATGAGAGCATACCCAGCATCACGCGAAGTCAAAACAGCCTGCTGTCCAGCTGACCGGGCAACCTTCCCCCCATTTCCAGGCCGAAGCTCAATATTATGAACCGCAGTTCCGAGGGGAACACTCTTGAGAGGCATTGCATTCCCAACCTTAGGCTCAACATTCTCCCCAGAGCTTACCTTGTCCCCATCTGTCAGTCCCGATGGCGCAAGGATATAAGCCTTTGTTCCGTCAGTGTATTCAAGAAGGGCAATTCGACATGTCCGATTCGGATCATATTCGATTCCAATGACAGTCGCCTCGATATCACGCTTTGTGCGCTTGAAATCAATAAGGCGATACTTCTTTTTGTGTCCACCACCAATGTGACGACAAGTGATACGTCCTTGGTTGTTTCGCCCACCAGAACGCTTCTTGACCTCAAGAAGGCTCTTTTCGGGGGTGGACTTCGTAATTTCGTCGAATGCAGGCAACATCTTATAACGATTTGCCGGCGTGACTGGTTTAAAACTTTTCAGAGGCATGGGTTAAATCCTTTCTCAGTTGAAAATTGAATACGTCAAAAATTTTAGTGATTAGAAGAGGTCCAATGAGTCCCCATCTTTCAAACGGACAATTGCTTTCTTCCAAGCAGAAGTCCGACCGGCATCCGCCCGGCGCTTACGCTTACTCTTTCCTGCATAGTTACAGGTCCGGACATCAAGCACCTTGACCTTAAAGTGCTTTTCGACCGCCTTCTTGATCTCAATCTTATTAGCGGAACGATTGACCTTGAATGTATAAGTATTCTCCTGCTCCTGAAGAAGTGAAGCCTTCTCAGACATACGGACCGTATCTATAACTTGGTAAATATCTCTCATGGTGTGTTCGGTCTACTAAGCAGTTCTTTTGGCAAGTGTTTCAAGCGCATCATCAACAATGACAACGACGTCAAAAAAGAGGATTTCCTCAACATTCACCTCTTCAGCAGTTTGAAGTTTGATCGTCGTCAAATTCCTTTCTGCCCGGTAAGTTTCCTCGGTGAACTCAGCACCAACAATAAGAACCTTTTGAGCATCAGTCACCTCAGAGACGGCCTTGACAAAATCCTTCGTCTTTCCCGAAGGAACTTCCAGAGACGCAAGATTAAGAACGGCACCTGCGTTGATTTTTTCACCCAACACCCTCCTTAAGGCTAAGGTGCGAACCTTCTTTGGAACAGTCTTCGCATAGGAACGGTTACGTGGTCCAAACGCGGGGGGCGCGTGTGGTGGGCGATGTTCCAAACGCGACTCCCCCCCCACCGAAAATCGGCGCCCCCCGGTCCCCGTGACGTGCATTTCCAGTCCCCTTCTGACGATACATTTTCTTACCGGTCCCACGGACCTCTCCCCTAGTCTTGGTGTGAGCGGTTCCAGAACGGCGATTTGCTTGATAGGCAACAACTAAATCGTGAACAGCCTGGTCTCCTTTGGAACCATCGGCGACCACCTGAATATTTGCCTTTTCAGCGTCTTGAATTGTGAATGCAGACATGACTTGTGGGTCTTTTCTATTAAATTTTTCTTACTTAGCTACCACGCTCTTCTTCAGAGCCGGCCTGATTGTAACATACGAACCATTGTGACCAGGCAACGATCCTGAGATCAAGAGAACTCCGTCCTCAGCCCGAACCTGAACCACCTTGAGATTCTGGGTTGTGCGACGAACAACCCCATCGTGCCCTGGCATCTTTTGATTTTTCCAAACCCGTGCAGGTGTTGAGCCCGCACCAATGGCACCTGTCCGGCGATGCATCATATGTCCATGACCATCAGGTTGACCATTATGATTGTGACGCTTGACGTTCCCCTGGAAACCTTTCCCCTTGGTAGTCCCGATCACATCGACCCACTGACCATCCTCGAAAAGAGCTGCACCTGGATGCCCTTCATCCTTGTTTGGAAGCTGATCATCATTCTCAAAACGAAACTCCTGAACCAACTTCTTAGGTGCAGACGCTCCCTGCTTGGCCTGGTGAGTGCGGTTCGGAAGATTGAGCCGGCGCTCTTTCTGATCGTCGAAAGCGACCTGGATAGCTGAGTAGCCATCGCTCTCTGTCGTTTTCACCTGAAGAAACTCGTTCCCATTCACGTCAACGACGGTGACAGGAACCATAGCGCCTGTTTCCGTATCGAAAACACGGGTCATTCCTACTTTTTTTCCGAGAATTCCAAGAGACATGATTCTTTTTCGAGAGCTAAAGATTATTATTACAAAAATTAAATATGGATCTGAATATCAACACCCGCTGGAAGGTTCAATTTCTTGAGCTCATCCACAGTCCGGGCCGTCGGGTCAACGATATCCAACAAACGCTTGTGGGTTCTCACCTCGAATTGGTCTGCTGACTTTTTATTGACGTGAACGGAACTATTCACAGAAAATTTCTCAACCCTGGTTGGAAGAGGCACAGGACCAGCGACTTTTGCTCCAGTCCGCTTAGCGGTCTCAACAATCTCAACAGTCGAGCGGTCGATTGCACGATGATCAAAGGCACGAAGGCGAATGCGGATTTTTTGGTTCATGATGAAAAGGTTCTAATATTTTTTCGCGTTTAATATCCCCCCCCACGCTCAGCGAGGAGTTTTTCTACAACATTACGAGGCACTTCCTCAAAACAGCTCGGCTCCATCGAGTATGAGGCGCGACCCGACGAAAGGGTGCGCACATCGGTGGAATACCCAAACATCTCAGCAAGAGGAACATTGGCAGACAAATTTGCAACTGGCCCTTTGGCAACGATCTCCTGGATCTGACCACGGCGCCGGTTGAGATCGCCCATAATATCTCCCTGGAACTCATCAGGAGTCGCAATTTCGACATCCATAATGGGCTCGAGTAAAATTGAGGAAGCCTGTTTGAGCGCTTCTTTAATTGCGAAAATCGCCGCAATCTTGAAAGAATTATCGCTCGAATCGACCTCGTGAAAAGTTCCATCCAGGACATTAACGTGGATATCCACAACCGGAAAACCAGCGACCAGACCATTGATCATCGCCTCTCGGATCCCCTGCATGACTGCCGGTATAAACTCCTTAGGGATCGCGCCCGCCGTAACCGAATCCTCAATCGTTACCCCCTCGCCCTGTTTGTTGGGCTTCACTTCCAAAACGACGTGACCATAGGCTGCCTTACCTCCAGTTGCAGCATCCCGAATAAACTTCCCTTCTGCCTTGGCCCGAGCCGTGATAGTCTCACGGTAGGCAATCTGCGGCTTACCAACATTCGCTTGCACGCCAAACTCCCTCTTGAGACGATCGACGATTACCTCAAGATGCAGCTCACCCATTCCCGCAATAATTGTTTGCCCAGTCTCATCATCTGTCCGAACAACAAACGTCGGATCCTCATCCGAAAGCCGCTCCAAACCGTTGGCTAACTTATCCGAGTCGGCCTTCGTCTTAGGCTCAACAGCCATCGAAATGACAGGCTCTGGAAAATTTGGGGGCTCGAGAAGAACTCCAGCCTGCTGGTGCGAAAGCGTGTCCCCAGTCTGAACATTTTTCAAACCAACAAGAGCGGCAATGTCCCCAGCAAAACAAGTCTCAATTTCGTCATGCTTGTCAGCCTGGACCTGGATCAAACGGCCTACCCTTTCCTTCTGCTGCGTCCTCGGATTATAGATCATGTCTCCCTTCGAGACAGTCCCACTGTAGACCCTGAAAAAGACTAATTTCCCAAAGTATCTATCAGACCAAATTTTGAAAGCTAACGCACAAAATTTCTCGGAATCAGACGTCTCAACCGTGACGACTTTCTCCTCATTCTTTGGATCCATCCCCTCGGCGGGCGGAATCTCGATCGGGCTGGGAAGATAATCAACAACAGCGTCGAGGAGATACTGAACCCCCTTATTCTTAAAAGCAGAACCTCCAGCAATCGGAACTAACTTGTTGGCGATTGTTGCCCTTCTCAATCCCGCCTTGAGATCATTCACCGAAATTGGCTCCTCCAACAAGAACTTCTCAGCCAGAATCTCGTCACAGTCTGCAACCTTCTCGAGAATTTCTGCATAGGCCTCCTCGGCCACCGAAGCCATCTCGGCGTCTAAATCAGACAAGTCATAGGTCGATCCAAGGACATCATCATCCTTGTAGAGAACCGCCCTTTTGTTCAGAACATCAATCTGCCCCTTAAGATTATCCTCAGACCCTATTGGAATCAGAATACGAACTGTCGATGCCCCTAATTTATCCTCAACTTCTTTAACAGCCGCGCCAAAATCAGCACCCACTCGATCCATCTTATTGACAAAGACAATACGAGGAACCTGATAAGTCGTCGCCTGACGCCAAACCGTCTCCGACTGTGGTTGCACACCTGCAACCCCACAAAAAACAACGATCGCACCGTCTAACACACGGAGCGATCTCTCAACCTCGGCGGTAAAGTCAACGTGCCCAGGCGTATCAATAATGTTAATCCGTTGGCGGTCGCCTGAAAAAAGCTTGGAAACCCCCTCCTCAATCTGCTGCTCCCACTCACAAGTAACAGCAGCTGACGTAATGGTAATTCCGCGCTCCCGCTCCTGCTCCATATGATCGGTGGTCGTTGCACCATCGTGCACTTCACCAATCCGATGAATCATCCCTGTATAAAACAGGATCCTTTCAGTGAGGGTCGTCTTACCAGCGTCGATATGCGCAGCAATCCCAATATTCCGAGTCCGCTCCAGAGGAACAGATCGGGTTGGGGCTGTTGCGATTTTCGACATGACGATAACTAGCTAGAATGAGAATACAAAATTTAGAAACGGAAGTGAGCAAAGGCTCTGTTCGCCTGAGCCATCTTGTGAACATCGTCGCGCTTGCGAACTGAGTTACCCGTGTTGTTCGCCGCATCCTTGATCTCATTCGCAAGAGCAACATGCATCGGAGTCCCCTTCTTGGAACGAGCAAAATTGTTAATCCAACGCATTCCAAGCGACTCGGACCGGTTTGCATCGACCTCCAAAGGAACCTGATAAGTAGCACCACCCACCCGACGAGACTTCACTTCAACCCTCGGCTTTGCATTCTCAATCGCACGATTCAGAATCTCAAGAGGATCGATCGTATCGGTCCCCTCGTTTGCGCGATCGATGGCTGCATAAACAATCCGCTCAGCGAGTGAACGCTTTCCATCCTTCATCACCTTCGAAATCATGCGACCAACAACCTGACTATCAAACTTAGGATCGCGGTAAACCTTATTGGCGTAGACTCTTTTACGACGGGCCATGGTATTAAAATGTTCTAGTTAAAATTAATTAAAGTTACTTGGAGTCCTTCGGACGCTTAGCTCCATATTTTGAACGCCCTTGCTTCCTGCCGTCCACTCCAAGAGTGTCAAGCGAACCACGGACAATGTGATAACGAACACCCGGAAGATCCTTCACCCGGCCTCCACGCACCAAAACAATTGAGTGCTCCTGAAGGTTGTGTCCCTCACCACCGATATAGGCAATGACTTCATATCCATTGGTCAAACGAACCTTCGCGACTTTACGCAATGCGGAGTTCGGCTTCTTGGGCGTCCGGGTATACACTTGCAAACAGACCCCTCTACGCTGAGGGCAATTACTCAGTGCAGGCGACTTTGATTTACTGACAATCTTTTTGCGACCTTTTCGGACAAGTTGGTTAATGGTGGGCATAATGCGATCTTTTAAGGACTGCGTTTTCTTATAAATTTCCTCAGCAAGCTGAAGACCTAAAATTTTTGTTTCTTCTCAACCGACTCGGCGCGCCGGGAGGTCAGCGAGATTCCTCGCAAGAGCCATTTTTCCGGTGTGCACCCGATAGTGAAAATCAACATGAAGGAACCAGATTTGACATCTCGTGAGGTGAAAAACACCGGCTCCGATTTGGGGGCCGCAACTATAGAAATGAAATGCAGTCTGACAAGAGGTTTTTCGAAAAAAAATGACACGATCAAAAATCCTCATAATCCTAAGCCTCATAAGGCTTTCTCACTATTTTAGTTTAGGTTTCCTGACAGTCAGGGAAACTTAAAAACTGCAAGAAACGACCCAATTGACTCTCAAAACTTTAAAATTTTCCCCCATGACCTTTTACTTTTCCTCGCCTGCCAACTTCGTCAACTCCTCCAATGACACCAAGGTTCTCACTTTTGGAGATGTCTTGATAAACTCGATCAAATCTCGCCCCGACTCCCCAAGACGATCGGCCATCTCCTCCAGAGCCGGCAATCCTGACTGAGCATTCCCACCATAACGCCTCAAAATCGCAAATCGCCCAGTCTCTTTTCCCGCCAACCTCCATTTTTGGCCCCACCTCCCAGGCTCGATCGTCTCAATACTCAACGCAACCCCATCCTCAACCCCCAAACGCTCAAAGATAGATAACGCAGTGCCCCGATCTGCATCAGCGTGATAGGTGACAAAGTCAGGACTCTCACCACGAATCAACTCCACCAGGTCTTCCGAAACTAAATGAAGCTCGTTGATCGGAATATTTTTCATCAGTCGAACTCCCGCCGTCCGGGTCAGATGATGCCTCCCCTTTAAATATTTTCGGATGACCTGATAAAATCTTTTCCGATCCACCCCCAGAGGATAGGGATCTTTGATTACCTTGGCCGTCGCGATCGCCAACTCACGCTCCAAATCACCTCGAGTGTCGTCAAGCCGACCCGACACGCCCAAATCCAACAACAAGTTCGCATCCTTCAAAGTCGGTGAGAGCACGGATCCCAAAGCCCGTATCGCCCGGTTCCTTACCCAGAGATCCTCATTGGGATCATTCACCAGCCGAACCAAATCATCTTGCACCCCGATCGACTTCCGCCCCAACTTAGCCAAAAGGTCAATCGCCGCAATTTTTTCCTCAACCCTTCCCGTCTTCAATAAACCTTGGCACCGCAGAATGTAGCTTCCCCCTCTTCGAAGCAACTCATCGACAGCTTTCAATCGAACCATCGGAATTTGAGCCCCGAAATACCCAAACAACTCCCCCTCCTCCAACTGAGAATAGTCAACAAGGCTGACCCCAACTGCCTTCTTTGCCTCATCCCCCTTCAACCAAAAAGACCGATCCGCCTTCTTGCCCGTCAAAAAGAGCGCACGTCGCGGAACCGAGTAGAACATCAAATGAGCCGCCGCCGAACTAATCCCGCTATACGAATCCCGACTCCCTCCAAATCGACCTCCAGGAGCCTGATAAACAAAGCCCCCCTTCCAAGACCTCGCTAAAGTATGCAACCAGCGATGCTGCCTAAAAAACTCAGCACACACCTCTGGGCCAGCCAAATTGGCACCCAACGGCGTCCAAAAAGTTCCAAAAAACGTCCCCGTATGCCCCACCTCTGTCTTCTCGTGAGCCGCTGCACTCATCAGCGAGTAAAACTTGGACTGGCCTCGATCACCCCGAAGCCCAAAAGCCAAGGCTGCCGAACCACTCATCCCATTGTTCGTCAACATATACGGCAATGGATGGTCATACCCATAAGGAATCGCCCCCTTGCCCGCAAAATAACCAAAGTAGCCGTCACTCTTTGCCAATGCCTTGGTAATCTCTGGATGCGAAATCCCACACCGTTCCGCATAAATCAATGCCATGTAACAAATCAAACCAACTTGGTTTAAAGCCCCATACCCAGCCAATCGGCCATGCATCTTCCCCCTGTTCTGAGATAAAGTCGCGATCGTTTGGCCCCAGTTTCCAGCATTCGACTGCCCCATCGCAAGGGAAACCGCATACTCTCGCAAAGCAGGTAAAACCGATTCATCTCCCGTCATTAAATAATACTCCGCAAGGATCACCGCATTGTAAGACCACCCCCAAGACATATGACCACGCGACCGCGCAATACTGAGCTTCAAGTCTTGCCGCGCTATTTTCCTCTGATCCAATATCTCCTTCGCTCTCTTCACAAATTTCTCTTCCCCAGTCGCCAACAACCCAAGCACATCGAAATTCAAACGCGCCCCTCCGTTTCCCTTTGAAATCCATTCCGCCGTCTCATTGACAATCAACCCAGACTTCTCGCAATCATATGGCGCAGTTTGGCTATAACTCCCCAACACCCTCAGCTTCAAATCCACCCACTCCTCCGTCCCCTTCCCTTGCCTCAAAGAACCATCAGCTCGTGGCTCAATTGAACGCCAACGCAAAACCCTCAGAACCCCTCCCTTCTCAGCAGTCTCCGCATCATCAATCGCATCCGCCCACGCCTTCCTCACATCATACTGAAACAAACCTTCACCAGCTCCGATGATCACATCTCCAACCTTCAGCTGACCATCCGCCGGAGAACCCTCATCAACTTGAGTCACCAAGATTTGCCTCGAATCTTTGGTCGTGAAAAAAGCCTCAAAATCACTCGGAGTGGCGTAAGAAGCATGCTTATGAATCCACCCCCTCAACCCCGTCGGCCCCAAATGGTAGGTGTCTTTAAAACCCTCAACCACCTCCTTCCTCAAATCAGGCAACGGAGTATTCGGCGGTAAAGGTGACTTCCCACAAACCCACCCACACATCACAAAACAAAAGAAAAGAACGACTCTCAACATGCCCCAATGACATACCGAAACCCCCAAAAGAATCGCAACACCAATCGAACAAATTCCTACTCCCAGATTCTCACATCCACATCTTGATATCCATCTGGCACCTCCCCTCCAACAGCAACAACAGTCGCCAAACCATCAGCCAACCACGCCTCATCGGCCTGCACCGCAACAACCCGGCGCGGAGGAGGGCTCCCCCCCGTTTTTGGATCGATCAAATGATTCGCCAAATCAGTCGCAGACAACCTCTCACCAGCACCACTCGACACCGCCAAAGCACGCCGAATCATCAATTCATCCCCCTCAACAATGACCGGCCATTCCCGATTTCCCAAAACCCGATACTCCCCCAAATTGACCAAGGCCTCACCCTGGCCGAGCTCGTGCCACAAAAGGTCAGTCAGATACCCCTGAGCCATTGCATTAAAATTCAACCTAACTCCCTCCTCCACCTCAACCCTGTCATCACTCACACTGACCAAACGAAAATCAACCAATTGCAACTTCTCCTCTCGTTCAACCTTACTCGGACGATCCCCAGCCCGAAACCTCTCCCGCATCCAACCCAAATAAGACTCAATCGTTGGATCAAACAATCCATCCGTCGCCTGATACAACTCCTCGCACTTCTTCAAACAATCCAGAATCGAACGAGGCGGATTCCTCAAATAACCATCCCGGTTCAATTGACTCAAAGCAGAATCCCTTAGCCACAAGCTCAATTCCCCTTCAACTCTAAGAACTGACTCCAACGCACGGTCCACTTTCAGATCACCAACGTAACTCACCGTCACTTCAATTCCCATCACCACCCCACGCCACACCTTCACATCCTCACCCCTTCGACATCCCGAAAGCAAAACACCTCCGCAAAGACCACTCAGAGCCCCCAAAAAACCTCGCCTTCTCATCACCCCTTTCTCTTTGGAAACAGCCTCAACCCCAAAAGGGTCAACACAATCAAAGAAACCGCAGTCAGATCAGTCATCAACCAACCCGGCCAGCCAAATAACCTTCCCGAATGAGCATCCAAAATCACACGAGAAAGAGGCATTGCACCCCGAGATTGAACAACTTTTTCCGCCACCTCCACCCCAGCATCGTCCAATCCTCTCAAACTCACCACCTTCGCTTGAAAAAGATGATCACTCTCATAATCCAAAAATTCCTCACTCATCCGCACCCAACCACCCTCACTCAAAACCATCAAATGATCATCACTCTCCGAAACTGAAACCACCCCTCCTTCAGGAAGACTCAAGTCATCCAACTGAATCTCCATCTCATCCATTCCATCAAAAACACCAACTGCTTCATCGGTCGCCACCGCCAAATACCCCCGCACCGCCACCGCCCCCTTCAACTCCCCAGGTAACTCCAACAACTTCTCATCCAAAAACACCATCCCACCCCACCCCCAGACAAGACGATCGCCAATGCGCAACCCCACAGGCTCCCCATCCGGCAACTGCCGATAGTGCCTCAGCACCCATTCATTTTTCACCTCCTGATCATGCAACCCCAAATGGTCCGCATGATTCAAAATCAAACCACTCACACAAAGCCACAAAACCGGAATGGCAGCGATAACACCCAGCCAACGATGCCACCTCCTCGCGAAAGCCCGACGGCGCCTTGGCTGCTCAGAACTCATTTTTCACCATCCAAATACAAAGCCAACCTCGCCAACTTCGTCATCGCCCGAACCGACAAAGTCGCGCCAGCTATATTCCGAGGCTTCCGAGAAATGCGACGATTTCGCTGCAACGACGTTTTTCTCAACTGATTCGTAAACGACTTCCTCGCCACCTCCCCACCATGCGACTCACGATAGACCAACACCTTCACCGACTCAATCTGCCCCTTCTTCACCACAAAACCCGTCGTGATATATTCAGTCTTCCCGATCTCCTCCAAGATGAACGCCGTCTTATCCCCTTTCGTCCAGTGACGCACCGACCTCGTCTTATAATTCTTACCCAAAATCGCCTTCACAGCCCTCTGCTGATGAGCCGTCAGCCGGATCGCCTGCGTCTTAGGAACCGAACCCAACGCAGATTTCACAAACTCCGAAGGTTTCTGGTAAACCTTTGACGCGCCAAAGGCACTGCCCCCCATGAGGAACAGCACCAGGACGAACAAAGGCCTCACAAACCTAGAAACTATATCCCACCCCAAAGTTATACGTGTCATTGTCTTCTTTTCCGTCTTCTTCAATCCGAGTGTAATCAAATTTTAAAACAACCGTCTCAAACGGCCAATAATTCACCCCCACAGAATACTCATCAAACTCCCCCCCCCGGGCATTCCCTGCACCACGCGCAAACTCATAATGACTATACCTCCCGAACACCCCCACCTTCCCCAAGATCCCACCGGTACGATGGCTCCACATAATATACCCACTTGTC
>JAHDGN010000342.1 GCA_020627645.1 Akkermansiaceae bacterium | reverse complement strand
AGAAATTCGTGCCAGTTTGGCAAGCCGTAGCCCCCGTAAGAATAGCAACGTTTGACTTAGGTGATGGCCGAAAAATATCTGGGACGGTCAATGGTGAAATAGCGCTTCATTTCTGTGACCATCGTGGACATACCTTTGATATTCTACCAGCCCTTCAATCGCCTGCGGCCACCTTGAAAGCCCTTGAAGAAGCAGAAAAATTTTACCAAAAAAATAAAAAACTCAAGGAGGCCGAGTTTGATTTCATGGTGCAACATCTCCATGGAGAAAGATTGAAAGAAACCTTCAAACTAAGGTATCCAAAGCTCAAAGCTTTGCGCGACAATACAGCGATAAAAATGACTGATCTGAGCGCGAAGGCTTTAGCCAATGTTCCTGCAGGACTGGTGTTCCCCGAATCGAAGAAGGGTGAGGATATGAGGTTATCAATGATCAACGCAGCCCTGGACTCGGGGACAAAAGATATGCGACTCATGACTTTTTCCAAAAGTGGCATCTCACCAAGGAGATCAAATTACCGAGTGGTAGGTGAAGCGATCACCGTAGTCGAACCCGGTGGTCGGGACTATTTTTCATGGCAGGTCAGCGCAGCTTTTACAAAGCCAGTTTCCGAAGGAAAAATTCTAATTTACAAAGGAGACCTCGAGAACTTAGAACGCTATGATGGAAAGGAAAAACTGGATCTCTTGGCAGACTCCAAAAATTTTAAAGAATTGGAGCTAGATCAATTTATCGAACAATTTGGAGTATACCCAGGAGAGGGTATTTTTCCTTTGAGCGCCGGAGTTGGGCTCACCCCAGATGCATGGAAAAAACATTTGTTTGAAAAGATTTTCAAGCAAGAGCTCAAAGGAGGAGAGGTTGAGTACAACTCCAATTCTCTAGAAGCCATTAGCATAATCGAGTAGGGCGTTTGATTCGAAAGACCTTTCACCGCAGGGCAAGCGCATGTTTCATGTGCTTGCTTTTTTTCGCACCCATTCATTGCCTAGTGAAATGAAAAAATTGGAGCCATTTTTGCAGAATGAGGTTTTCGGGAGGCGCCCCTATTTCATTTCCAGTTTCAAAATGGTGGTATAAACGGGTGATCTGTCGACGGCCAAGAATACGAGCCCTGCTCCCGCTCGAACCACTTGGACTTGGAAGAATTGGTTCCGAAAAACCAACTCACCATTCTCTCACCCTCATCTGCCATCGGACTATTTTGAGTCCAAGTATTCCAAAAACTCATCCCTTCGCTCCTCCCACTCATCCATCCGCAAAAGAACCACTCGAACCCCTCCCCTCCTTAAACCTAACAAATCCCCCAGGCGCATTGACTGCCCCACATCCCCACGCATCCCTATCATATCAATGACAACCAACTGGCCCGATTTCTCAAAAATTAAATCCACCTCTACCCCCGTTAACTCGCCCCTCAGAACCCGAGACCACCCCTTCTTTTTCAACTCCTCAATCAAATCACATTCAATTTCATTCCCCTTAGCATCAGAAACACCACCACCACTCATTCTCAAATACCTCCTCAGCAAACTCCCCCGATTCAACTCATCACCCCTAACACTATGACAAACCTTCATCCAATTTCGAGCCCTCGTCACCGAGACATTAAAGACATCAGCACGCTCCAAAAAGCGCAGCTTTCCTGCAGAACATTTCCCCGTAACCACAAACGACAGAATCATCCCATCTCGCTCCGCTCCCTGAAACGAATGCGCCGTTCCCACCAACAACTGATGCCTCTTCAACAACCGATCGATCTCACACGGATCAAACTTCTCTTCCAACGCCTCCAAAAAGGCATCCACTTGGGCCCGAAATGGTGACAGAAAACCAATCGTCTCATTTCTATCGTCTCGTAAAACTTTCCGACAGATCTCCAGCCCAACCTCCAATTCCGCCTCATTGACTCCCTCTTGATCACAAAAACCGTCCACCTGCAATAATTCCAACGCCCCCTCACCCAGCCCCAATACCCCTTCAGAATCTCTCATCACCCGTAAGCTGCCTCGATAAAATTCCTCATTACTGAATCGAATCAAACTCGGCAACGACCGAAAATGTTCATTCAAACGCACAAACCCTCCCTCCCCCTCTAACAGTTCACCGCACCTCTCAATCAATGAGCACTGACGATACTGAAAACTCTCAGCCTCCTCTTCCGTCAAACCCCACTTCTTCGCTAGTCCGACACATCCCTCATTTGATAAAAAGGAAAGATGCCTCAACTGATTTCGATCTCCCGCTACCAAGGCGCGCCTCCCTCGAAACAACACCGGCGCCGCGGATCCCAAATCACACTGCGTCGCCTCATCCATCATCACCACGTCAAATAATCCCTTGTCCAATGGTAGAACCCGATGCACATCATCAGTCGTCGTAATCCAAACCGGAAAAAACTCGAACAACAGCTCAGGATTCAGCCTTTTCAAGCGCTCCTCTTGAGCACTCGAATACCTTGCCGACAAAACCTTCCGATAACTTCTGACAGTCTTTCTCGTCGCCACACTCTCCCAAGCCCTCTTTCTTCGCCTACGTTGCCACGCCCCATGATACCTTCTCGCTAAGTCCACCCGCTGCTCATGCAACTCCGCAAAAACATCAAAAACCTCCGCCAACAAAACCCTTCTCCTCAACCGCTTTAAATGAAACCACTTCCTGATCTCCAACCACCACGATTCATCGCCTGACCAAAACCACCTTCCCACCCTCATTGCCTCATCGATAAGACCCTGCAATTTTTCCTCCCACTCCATCAGCTTCCCCATCAACTCCTTTCGCTCCCGGTTCACCTCTTCATAATCCATCTCCATCCACTTGCCCGTCCACCAGCCATCCAATTCTGCCAACCTCGTCTTAAAATCCTTTAACAACCTCCCGCGCCCAGCCCTCACTACTAGCTCACTCACTCCCCCCATCAACTCTTCTAATTTTCCCTCCAAGACTTTCGCCGCCTCGTTGGATCGGCAACAAATCAAAACTGATCTCCCTAAAGCCACTTCATCCAATGCTGCGGCAGCTAACGAAAAAGACTTCCCGGTTCCCGGAGGCCCTTCACACACCGTCAAATCATTTCTAGCCACCGAACTCAGCAACCTCACCTGAGGTTCCGACAAGATTGCCGGAACCAAAAACTCTCGCTCTGAATCCTCGCCATCCAACCACTCAGACTCTCCCAAATAGATTCTTAACGGATTTGAAAGCTCACTCACCTTCATCTTCTTCAACACATCCAATTCCTTCAACAAGCCCGCCACATTCTTCGACTTCTGAACCAACATCAATGCCGCACCCGAAAACAACTTCCACCCTGGCTCACCCCCCGCACCATAGAGAACACCGGAAACCACCAACTTTGGATACTCCACCAGACCACTCACATCCAACTCCTCAAAGAACTCACCCAAAGCCTTCGCCACCAAATCGGGCGTCACTAAGCTCAATCTCCCTCCAGAAACCAAATCTTCGATCTCACCCTCGACTTCCGAAGGCACCCCCAGTTCGTCAAACAAGACCTCATTGACCTTCACTTCCTCCAACACCGGAAACAACACTCCATCAACTTCTCGCAAAGGGTATAGCAAGAGAGGACAAACGACCCGTCTCCCCTTAAATCGACCACACAACATCAACGTCCCATACCACAACTCCGCATCACGACTCCGCAACCCAGCCATCCGCACCAAATATTGCCCCACCTCCGGGTCGATCTCGACGGCAACAAAATCATCCCGAACAGCCACCTCTTCCCCCTTCAAAACCGCCCGACGTAAAACCTTCCCCCCAAAGAGATTGATCACACCATCACGTGACCTCTCCCGAGCCAAACAATCCCGCAAATACCCCAGAACCCGACTTCCCCCCATTAGCCAACTCTCCACGTTCCCTTCGTCCGGCCAAATCGATAAGCCCCGTCATCCAACCTCAGCTCTCTCACTTCCAAATGACTGTCATCAATCACCACACCCCAGGTCTGACTCCCCCTCATAAACGACCCCGTATTAATCA
>JAHDGN010000341.1 GCA_020627645.1 Akkermansiaceae bacterium | reverse complement strand
GCTTCTGCTCCGACTCGTTTTAGGTTTCGGGCGTAGGTTAGGTATTGTCCGATGAAGCGAGATGCTTGGAGTGGGTGGGTGGGAAGGGGTTGGTCATCGCGGAGAGAGGGCCATTTGGAAAATTCTGCTTTTCCGCGTTCGATTTGGATGCCGCGACCGAGGTCATAGGTGAGGATGATGTCGAATCTGGGGAGCAAGACGTCACTGAGAAAGTCGGTGAGGCTGCCAAGTCGGGGCTGATCGAGTGGGAGGTGAAATCGATCATCGACGTTTCCGTGAAGAACGAAGCATCCGGCTGAGCCGGATTCGTAGCGTGCGATGATTTCGAAGGCCCAGTCTGGGAGGGGAACGTTCATGAATTGGTGACTCCTTCGGGGTTTACGATTGGGGGGATCTCGAGTTCAGGCTCTTCGATTTCAGCTTCGTCTAAGTCATCGGGGTCAGGGACTTTGACGTCTGGGATTCCTGGGTCTTGGTGTTCTTGCGGTTGTTGGTCGAACCAGTATTTGAGTCCAAAAACAACGCCGCCAAGAACCACTAGGAGGATGACTAGAATCCTGAGGGCTCGGCGGCGCGTTTTCATTGATGGGATGGAGGGTTATTCGGATGTTTTTTCCGGCCCCATTGAGCTTTCGGTTGTTGTTGAGGGGGTGGGGGATTCTGCAGCTGGGGTGTTGGATTCGAGTTCGATGCCTTCTGCGGCGGCAAAGTCGGCGAGGGCCATTTCTGCGAGGGCATCTTGTTCGGCTGCTTTTTCGTTGATGGAAGACATGTCGATTTGGTCTTTCGCGACGCGGGCGCGGCCGGCGGCCTTGGTTCGTTCGTCCTCGATCATATCTTCGAGACGGTTGAGGGTGTCCCCAGATCCTCCGATTTCGGTAATCATGCCGGAGGCCATTTCGTTGAGTTCGGCCATGGCTTTGTCGGCTTTCATTTCGTCGAGATCTCTTGAGAGTTGTTCGATGCGGTCGCGGGCGGATTTGACGGAGACGTCACGAGCTTTGACGAGTTCTTTGTAGCGAGTATCAGCTTCTTCCATTTGCTCGCGGACTTCGTCGTGTTCTTTGTCGACGGTTTGGAGTTGTAGGGCGAGTCGTCCTGCGGCTTCGCGATTTCCGGCGCGCAGGTTGGCGGCAGTTTTGGCACGGAGTTCTTGTTCTTGGCGGTCGAGTTTTTTGGCCTTGGACATCAGTTTTTCGACCAGTCCGGCGTGAGAGGCGAGGCCTTTATTGAATTCCGAGATTTGTTTGCGGAGGTTTTCTTTTTCGTTTTCTAGGAGGGCTTCGGGATTTCGTTTTTCGAGTCCGCCGATGAAGAGGCCGAAGAATCCTTTGATGAGGTTTTTGAGTCGTCGAAACATATTATTTAGCTGAGTTGATCTTATATTGATGTAGACGAGGGGGGACTGCAAGGAGAGACGGTTAGAAAAGTGGGGGGATTTTGTACGAGAAAAAGCCGCCATCCGTGAGGAGGGCGGCTTTTGAGGAAAAATGATTTTCCAGATTAACGCTTCGAGAACTGGAAGCGTTTCCGAGCGCCTGGCTGGCCGGGCTTTTTGCGCTCCTTAGCGCGTGGGTCACGGCGAAGGAGGCCTGCGGCTTTGAGCTGTGGGCGAAGTTCAGCGTCGAAAGTTAAGAGGGCACGGGCGATGGCGAGCTTGATCGCATCGGCTTGGCCGTGGAGTCCTCCACCGCTACTCACGGCTTTGACGTTGAATTTATTCTTGAGATTTGAAACCTGGAGTGGTTCGAGAAGCATGCCCTGAAGGGTGAGGGTAGGAAGTGCTTCTTCGAATGATTGATTGTTGATGGTGATCTCTCCAGTTCCTGGAGTGAGCCAGACGCGAGCGACAGCAGTTTTGCGGCGTCCGGTAGCAGTGTAATTTTCGCTCATTAGGTAGAAAAAAGTAAGAGTTTAGAGAGAGACGGTCTGTGGGTTCTGAGCCTCGTGCGGGTGTTCTTCACCTGCGTAGACTTTGAGTTTCTTCATTTGAGCGGCGCCAAGCTTGTTTTTTGGCACCATTCCTTTCACAGCCCACTGTAGAATAAGTTCCGGACGGCGTGCGCGAACTTTCTTGGGAGTCTCGATGGTCTGTCCGCCAACATATCCGGAGTGGCGGGCATAAATCTTATGGTTTTCTTTACTTCCGGTGAAGCGGGCTTGTTCGGCATTGATAATGACGACAAAATCCCCTGTATCAATGTGAGGCGTGAAGATTGCCTTATGCTTGCCGCGAAGGAGGCGAGCGGCCTCGACGGCTACTTTTCCGACGATTTGATCCTTAGCGTCGATGACATGCCAGGCGCGCTCGACGTCTGCTGGTTTTGCTGAAAACGTTTTCATATTTTTATGTTTTCTGGGTTCCGTTGGGCTCGTTGGAGGAGTCCAGCGAGCTTTAAGGGGCGCGCAAGCTAGGTGGGGGTGGGCGGTGTGTCAATGCAAATTGGTTGAAATGGTGCCTTGCGGAGATGGTCTGGAAAGGTGAAGAATTTGGCCGTGCGCGATTTGGTCAAGAATCCATTATGGAGTGCAAGGACTTTGGGTAGGCCGATGCCAGATTCGAAGCATGCCTGTGCGGTGTCGCTTCCGACGTGGGATTCGGTGGTGGGGTATGAGGAAGGACGGGATAAAGTGATGACGAAATTGGAGACGGGATATCCTCGATTTTTTGTTCATCCGTTGGTGAAGCGGTTATTTGCGAAGGCAACGGATGAGATTGCTGAGGCAGGTAAGCGGGTGATTGTCTTTCCGCATAAGCGGGCGGCACAGGGTGCTCAGAGGTATGTGGAGCGGAAATTGGCTGTTGCGACCCAGGTGACGAGTTATGAGGATGGTCTTCAGGCGTTGGTGGTGCCGGAGACGGCGATTGGGGTGGCGATGGAGTACTGGAGGTTTACGGGTGAGGTTGTGAGTAGTCGGCATGCGGAGGATTTGCTGAATGAGGTGGAGAGTGAGTCGGGATCGATGGTTATTTTGAAACAGCAATTGTCTGAGTATTCAGGAGCGGCTTTAGATGATCACTATCTTTATGAGAGCGGGATGGCGGCCATTTTTGCGGCTCATCGAGCGGTGATGAATCAGTTTCCGAGCAAGAAGACGTTGCAGTTGGAGTTTCCGTATGTGGACGCGCTGAAGGTGCAGGAGCGTTTTGGGAATGGGGTGGTCTTTTTGTATGACGCTGAGGGTGAGGACTTCGATGAGGCGGTTAGGAGGATCCAGGAAGGGGAGTTTGCGGCGGTTTTCTGTGAGGTGCCGAGTAATCCTTTGATGAGAACGGTGAATCTCCCGCGAGTGTCGGAGGCTTGTCGGCAAGGAGGTGTCCCATTGGTCGTTGATGATACGGTGGGGAGTTCGGTAAATTTGGAGGTCTTAAAATATGCTGATTTGGTGACGACGAGTTTGACGAAATGGGTTTCGGGTCTGGGGGATGTGATGGCGGGAATGATTACGTTGAATGAGGAGTCATTGTGGGTGAAAGAATTTCGGGCATTTCTCAATGAAGATGCTCAGGACGGGGTTAGATTGTATGGTGCGGATCGAAGGGTATTGATTTCGAATATGAAGTCTTACCGGGATCGGGTTCAGAAATCGAATGCGAATGGTGAGTTGGTTGCGGAATATTTGCGGGAGCATCCGGCTGTGGGAAGGGTCTGGTATCCGAAGTATCATACGGCGCATGAATATGGATTAATTCGGAGAGAAGACGGGGGGTATGGCGGGTTGGTGTCCTTTACGCTGAAGCAGCCTAGGAAGATGTCGAAGGTTTATGATGCCCTTCAGTTATGTAAGGGGCCTAGCCTTGGGACTGATTTTACCTTGGCGAGTCCGTATACAATGTTGGCTCATTACTTTGAGCTGGATTGGGCTGAGGCGTGCGGGGTTTCATCAAATCTGTTAAGATTGTCGGTGGGTGTTGAGGATGGGGATGTGATTTTGGGGGCTTTGGCGCGTGCGTTGGATTTGGCCTGATGGTGGGGAAAGGTTAGACTAATCCATCTTTATGGGCTTGCTTCCAGTAGGAGTATTCGGAGCGATTG
>JAHDGN010000340.1 GCA_020627645.1 Akkermansiaceae bacterium | reverse complement strand
CGGATAGGTCCCAGTAGCGCCCATTGGTGTTGCCGTCGATTGCTCTTGAGGCCACTCCGTCAAAAGCGGTGGATGATTGAGTGGCAGTTGCACTGCTGTCTAGGGCCCAGTTCACTGGATCAAAGGTGACCGGTGGTTGTGGGGTGTTGTTGGCGATGATGGAGATTTCGTCCACGTTTCCGCTATCCTCTCCAAACGTGATGATTTGAATGGAATTTAGTTGGTTGTTGTTGAGGGTGATGGGGATCTCAAGGTTTTCCCAAGTTGACCACGACCCTGTGGGGGTGAAGGTGATGACTTGAGTTTGTCCGTTGATGACTAGGTTTGTTTGCCGGGAGGTGGCGCTTCCGAGAGCATATCGGATCTTTAACAATCTACTTCCACCGTTTTGGCCATCAATTTGATTCCAGGTGACGGAGCTTTGGTTTGGATTCAAGTTGACGAATCCTGCTTCGTTAAACCCTTGATGGTTCGTCTCGATAAATACATCAACTAACGATGCTGTCTCTGCCTGAAAAGTCATCGCAGGGGCAGGTGGGGAAATTAATGAAAAATCTGGGAGCATGATCTGGTCAATATTGCCGCCATCTTGTCCGGTTGTTTCGATCCGGATCGTGTTTGTTTCCCCGGGGTTCAGAGTGATCGCTAGTTCGAGTTCGCTCCAATTGTTCCAAGCACCTGTCGGCACGAAGGTAATAGGGGACGAAGTTCCATTGATGATTAAGGAAGCCTCACGACTCGAATTGCCAAGTGCGTAGCGGATATTCATGGGTGTGACCCCTCCATCTCCGCCGTCGATACCCGTCCATTCGAGGGAGCTTGCGATCGGGTTGAGATTGACAAAACCTGTGCCGTTAAACCCGGTGTGACTTTGCTCAATATTACTCTGAATTAAATTGGCACTTTCAGCTTGTAAGGTCACCGCCCTTGTTGGGTCGATCGGGGTAATCGGGTCGACTGGAGGCGGAGTTGGAGCGCTTTCAGGAACGGAAATTTGGTCAACGTTGCCGCCGTCTTGTCCGGTAGTTACAATCTTAATTGTATTGGTGGGTCCGGCGTTCAGGGAGACTGAGGCAACTTTGCTTCCCCAGGTGTCCCAGCTGCCAGTTGTTGTGAATTCGAATGGCTGAGATTGACCATTTACGATAAGATTAACAGTTCTGGAATTTGCAGTGCCCAAGGCGTAGCGAATAAAGATTTCAGTGTTTCCACCAGTGCCGCCCTCCACATTAGTCCACTCGATTGAGCTTTCGCTCAACTCCAGGTTTACAAATCCATCTCCGTTGAAACCTGTGACGTTGTTTAAGATGGTCGCATTGGTGAGATTGCCGGTTTCAGCTTGAAGACTGGTATAAGACGCTGGGGGTTGATCGTTGGGAGGAATGTTGTCTATCGGTGGTGTTTCCACACAAGTAAAGTCGGGGAGGGTGAGGCGGTCGATGTTGCCGGAATCTTGTCCGGTTGTCAGGATGCGGATGGTATTTGAGGTGCCTGCACTCAAGTTGACATTGATTGTTAGCTCCTCCCAGTTGTTCCAAGCACCGGTCCCTGGAAAGGTGACTTCTTGGGGAGTTCCGTTCACGATCAGGTCGACCTTCCGAGGCGCATTGCCGAGAGCGTAACGAATATTGATCGGCACTGAACCTCCTTGTCCACCATCAAGGTTTGACCATTCGATCGAACTTCCTGTTGGGCCGTTGTTGACGAACCCCGTGCCGGTGAACCCAGGGTGACCAGTTTCAATCCCTGCATTTTGAAGACTAGCGTCCTCGGCTTGGAGGGTGACGACGGCAGTGGGAGGGGTTGGGGGATTGGGAGGTTCGGGAGCTGGAGGTGCTGGAACTGCAATTTGATCAACGTTTCCAGCGTCTTGGCCAGTTGTTTCAATCCTGATGGTATTGGTTGGCCCAGGATTTAAGGTGACGGCTGCCGCCTTGTGTGCCCATTGTGCCCAGCCGCCCGTATTTGTGAAATCGAATGGTTGGGCTTGTCCGTTGACGATGAGATTTACAGTTCTAGGAGTGGTGTTCCCGAGGGCGTAGCGAATCAGAACTTCAGTGTCTCCGCCGAGACCACCATCGATATTTGTCCATTCCACCGAGCTATTGTTGGTCGCTAGGTCCACAAAAGAATTGCTGTAGTAACCAGGGTGGTTTCTTAGCTTTGTGGCGTTCGTGAGAGCTCCATACTCGGCCTGATGATTGATGTATTCGCCGGTATCTATGGTCACATATCGCTTCGATTTGAAACCCGTATCACTGGTCACGGTGAGAGAAACATCGAACTTCCCTCCGCCAAAAGTATGCGAGGCGATTGGGCCTGTAGTTGTGAATCCGTCTCCAAAATTCCATTCGTAGGACACGATATTGCCTGATGAGACGGTCGACTGGGATCCGTCAAATTGGACAGCGAGGGGCGCTTGGCCAGACGTCTTATCTGTCGAGATGACTGCGCCGGGAGGGGTTTCTTTTTCGTAGACCCGAACGTAGTCGATCAGAAATTCTCTTGGGTAGGGCATGGGCTCGTAGAGTCCGGTCCAAAATTCGGTTGTTTCTGGCATGGCCTCGTAGATATCTAGGAGAATGTAGAATGGATTCTTGGCGGTTTTAGGAGATCTAAAGACCTCATTGCCATTGAGATACCAGATCATTTCGGTTGCGGTCCATTCTAGAGCGTAGGTCGCAAACTGTGTGGTCTGGTCAAATCCGAGATTATATCTGAGATATCTTTCGTTTTGGGGCACTCCTGAGGTTGAGTTCGTGCCGTCTGGGCCGTGGAAGTGTGCGGTAAAACGATTTACGGTTGGCTCCCTGCCGAGTTGTTCAAAGATATCGATTTCAACTGCCTCATCTGTTGATTCTCGAGTTCCGCCTTGAGAGGTTAATTTACGGTAATTTCCGTCGACGGGAAAAAGCCAAAACGCGCAGTGGCGGCCGCTTCCTGCTGAAGTTTGGCAGCGACATTCCCACCATCCTTGTTCTTGAGCAAAGACCTGTCCGGTTTCCCATGGCCCAAATCCCACGTTGCTACTGGTGGCGATTCCCGATACTCGGAACGTATTGTTGAGGCCTGGAACGGGAAGGTTTTCATCAATCTTGAGGTTCAGAAGCCCGTCCTTCATCTCGTATAGTGCTTTCGTGTCGCGGTAGTATTCGAACCACTTTGTGGTGTCTAGTTCGGTGCCGTTGAACTCGTCGTTAAAGGTTAGTCTCCATCCGGGTTTTGGTGGAGGAGTATTGGGATCTCCACCTTGGGTAGGAGGGGTGGCGAGAGCAGCCCCGGTCATACAGAAAGCTAACGCCGTTTTTTTGAGGAGTGATGTTTTATTAGTATTCACGATGATCGTTTAATTTTTAACCACCTCTATCATTCTGAGCACAGCGAGAGGACGGTGCTTAGAACGTCTGGGAGAGGGGAGTTGTGCACATGCAATCACATGTTTGCAGCGAAGTGCTGATTGGTGGAAACATAACCCATTTTACAAATTGCAGTCAAATAATAACGTCAAAAGTTTTGTCTCATTGTCTGATTTTTGAAGTTGGCTTCACGCTATTTTGTGAGGTTCCTCAAAAAAGGTAAGGTTTATCAATTTTTGGTCATTCATTAAGAAGGGGAGGTGCCAATGGATTTGGTATTTCAATGGCGCTTTCTCATGTGAAATCGGGTAGACTTGAATGAATCGGGTATCAGAAGTTTTAAGGAAAGACTGATGTTGCGCTGGGTTATTAGTCTGAGATTTCTTTGACAAAGAGTTTTGGAACCCATGGGCTAGACTTTGGAGCTAACTTGATGGAATCACTATTTTGTTCGGGAATCATCGTGACGGTCACTCCATTGGTTGGGCCATCTAGCCCGTCAGCCTTAAACCAGTTTTTGAGATCAAGGGACCATTCATAGGTTGGGATTTCAGCACCAAGTGGCAGTGTAAATAGAAAGGGAGCTACTCTACTCTCAAGGGTGAGTTGTTGTTGTTGAGGTGTCTCTTGAGTCTCTGCAGATACACTCTTTGCTGAGGTTGAGCTATCGGGAGTTCCAATGACTTCGACTTCTGCCA
>JAHDGN010000339.1 GCA_020627645.1 Akkermansiaceae bacterium | reverse complement strand
TGGAAGGTAGGGAAGGCGTTTTTTGATTCCTTTCAGATGTTCGACCAAGTCGTCTGAGTTGGTGAGGCGAAGATTTGCTGGTCCTACCGTGAAATTGGCTAGGATTTCGTCTTTTTCGTCTACTAGGAGGACGGATGTGCGGGTCGCGCCGCCCTCGAGGCCGAGGGTGAGCTCTGTGGGTTGTTGTTGTTTTGGGGGGGATTCCATTAACGATTTTCTGAGATTCACTAAGGTAGCAGTAAATCGAGAGAAGTGAATCGTTTATCAAAAAGGTGATTTGTTCTGAATTTGGGGCGCGAGGAGCGAAGTTTGGTCTTTACCGTGAACGCGTGTAGACTTTAGCTACCAAGCAGATGGACATTGGACCTCATCCTTATCAGAAACTTCCGTTGAGCACGACTGGAATGGTTGTGGGTATTTTTTTGTTGGTGCTCTACGGGCTGATGATTTTTAAAGCGGATCGGGCGAAGGAAATTGCCAAGGGGCTTTCGCGGAATCATCAACTGGGGACCTATGTGATGGGCTTTGGGATGGTATGGTTTTGGTTGCTGGTAGCGCCGGCAGGAAAAGGGATTTTTTCGAGTATCGCGATGGATTTGGGGGAATTTAATCGGGTGAAGCCGATCTTGATGCTGCTTGTTCCTGCCTTTTGCGTTGGGATGATCGTACTGGTGAAGGAGTTTCTTTTTGTCAGGGCTGCTGGGTTATTTCTTTTAATGGCTGCAGCCCCGCTCCTGTATTCGTCAGATTTTGAGCCGGCGGCGTTTCAGTTTGTGATGCCCTTGTTCTGTTATGTGATTATCATTAAGGGGCTTTACATGGTGGGTATGCCTTATTTGTTCAGAGATGCGATGGATTGGGTTTTGCGAGGTGATGGAAGATGGAAGATGGTCTCATTTGCGGGCGTTGGTGTAGGAGTGTTGTTTGTGGTATTAAGTCTGACCGCTTGGCGGGGATACTAAGGGGTCATGAGTTCTTCGGATTGGTATGTGATTGGGCATCGTAATCCGGATGCTGATGCAATTTGTGCGGCGATTGGTCATGCTGCGTATTTGAATGCGACTGGAGAGGTTGGGGTTCGAGCGGCGAGGTGTGGTGAATTACCGCCTCGGGTTGCCGTCGTTTTGAAAAAGGCTGGGCTTCAGGCTCCTGACCTGGTGGATGATGTGCGTCCGACAGCTGGTTCGATCTGTCGGGATGAGGTGGTTTCGGTTTGTGAAGACGATACTTTTTTGTGTGCGTATCGCTTGATGGTGGAGAATGAGGTGAGAGCTGTGCCGGTTTTGAATGAGGAGGGGGAGAGGGCTGCTGCACTTTTTGGATTTGTTGCAGTTGTTGCTGCCACCTTCGACGGATGGGCTTGGAGTGAGAAAGTTGTTGGCTAGCTTGGAAAATATTGGAGCGACCTTGGGCGCTGATTTGGAGTGTGGGGCGGAGGCTCGAAGTGAGGAGGAGGAGCTGATTATGATGGTTGGGGCTTCGAGTCAGGACACGATTGCAAGTCGTTTGGTGGCCGCAAGGAAGGATGGAAGTGTGGGGAGGTATTTGGTGATCTGTGGTGATCGACCTTATATTCATGAGAAGGCGGTCGAAAACGGGGTTCGGGCTCTTTTGGTGACTGCTGGCTATCGTCCGGATGAAGACATTGTCAAGAGGGCGAAGGAAAAGGGGATTGTGATTTTGTGCAGTCCGCATGATACAGCGACTACCGTTAAATTAGCGCTTTGTGCGAGAATGGTGAAGAACGTGATTAGCGATGATTTTATGGTGATCGCTGCGAATCAGGTTTTTGGTAAATTTAGTGGAAAGGTCGCGGGTTCTCGTCAGGATTTGTTTCCCGTTGTGGAGGCGGGAACGAAGAGGTTAGCGGGAGTGTTTTCGAAGTCTGATTTGGTGAATCTATCGCGGACTAAATTGTCTTTGGTGGACCACAATGAATTTTCGCAGGCGGTGAAGGGGGTTGAGGAGGCTGCGGTGGTTGAGATCATTGATCATCACCGCTTGTCAGGTGATTTAATCACTCGGGAGCCGGTTAGGTTCATCAATGAGCCTGTTGGAAGTTCTTCGACCATTGTGGCTAGGCGTTTTAGGGAGAAGGGGATTGAGCCTGATGCGGCCGTCGCCTTGTGTTTATGTGCGGGTTTGGTTTCGGATACCCTTAACTTGTCATCGCCGACGACGACAGAAGTTGATCGAGAAATCTTGACCTGGTTGTCTGATTTGGCGTCGGTGAATCCTGACGAATTTGCGGAAGATTTTTTTGCTTCAGGTTCGCTTCTGCAGCATGCGGATGTTCGGGCGATCGTTGGGACTGATCGCAAGGAGTTTACCGAGCAGGGGGTTTTGTTAAGTTTATCTCAGGTTGAAGAGACAAGTTTCAAGGGGTTGGAAAAAAGAAAGGAAGATTTATTGGAGGAGTTAGAGAGGTTGAGAAATGAGGGGGGGTATTCGCTTTGTGCGGTTTTAGTGACAGATATCCAACGGCATGACAGTGTTTTGTTGGCAACGGGCGTGGAAGACATTTTGTGTCAGTTACCTTTTGATCGGGTAGGAACTCAGGAGTTTGTGGCCCCCGGTGTGGTCTCTAGGAAAAAGCAATTATTCCCGGCGGTTTGTGAAGCGATTCGAAAATTTGATGAGGGAGAGGGTGAAGACTAGAAAAAGTGATTGGTAATCCGGTCGGAGAGATCATAGATCTCACATGTGAATTCGTGGCTTCGATCGATTGCTAAATGTTCGATAGGAGGATGATACCACTTCTAGTTTCAAAAAAAGGCGGAATGATTTTTTTGAGATAGTTGAGGCAGCGCTTCGCGGGTCTGAGAAAGAACGGGCGCTTTCTAGAATGTGCGGCGTTTGTCGTCGGTCGAGGTGTGCGCCTTACTCGATTTTTCTACCTTGCACATTCTAAAAATCTTTTTGTTAGTCCACCATTTTGAAACTAGAAATAGTATTAAAAGGCCCAGTGAATATTAGCCCGACAGGTCTTTTGTTTGGTGATCTCTCGTTTTACAGAAAACCTTCGGAATCAAGATGACGAGTTGGCTTGTTAGGGTTGGCGACAGACTCGGAAGAATACAGTTGGAGGAGTTCCGTTTTCCATCGCGATGGGAATGGTGATAGAAGTTTGTCCGGCTTGTCCGGCGATTCCGGTCTGGCTCTCGGTCCATGACTGAGAAGATAAGTCGGCTGAATTTTCAATCGTATAGACTGCACCCTCTTCGGAAGTCCAGGTCAGCGTTGCCATGTTGTTGGTGATATCAACGGTAAGGTCTGTTACGACGACGGGAGAGGGTGTGTGGGGCTCTCCAAAGACATTGAGTGGAGTTTTGTCTCCACTCGCTAAGTCGGCAATCTGGTCCGCTGAAAGCAGGTCAGAATAGATTGCGAAATCGTCTAAAGATCCGTTGAGAGGATTTGAGTTGGCTGATCCGATTTGCAGATCTTGGGTTGGTGCAATGAGGGTGTCGACGTAGGGGGTCGGGTCTTGTTTGCCTCCAAAGATCGAGCCGTTTACGTAGTAGGTGATTCCTGATGTGTGATCTCGATCGACAGTCACGACAACGTGTGTCCAGGTGTCGAAGTGCTCGTTTGGTGTGAGCGGTATGGAGGAAAGTCGATTAAGGAAACCACTTGCTCCGCCTCCCGCTCCGACTCCGATGGCAATGTTGTTTGATGGTGAAATGAGCATCTGAACTCCGCCAGTCGAGGCGCTTGATAGCAAATCCCAAATTCCGTTTGCATCACCTCCTGATTCACTAGACGGGACATTGATCCAGAAGGATATTGAAAAATCGTTCAAGCCGATCGAAGGGATCGAGGCTTCTTCGGCTCGGGTTCCGGTGCCATTCGAGTTGAGTGAGTTTCCCAGAATTCCGGCAAGTGGAGAATCAGAGTTTGACGTTGAATTTGATCCCCATGTGGCATCGGCTGAGCCTATGAGGTCAGGAGCTGTTTCGGGTGGATCGTTTTGATCAAAGCTGTAGTAGAGAATAGGTTCTGCAGATAGTTTTGTATTTGAGGCTAGTGTGACCAGAGATGAAACGAGCGAAATGCGAATCAAGTTTTTTGAAACCAT
>JAHDGN010000338.1 GCA_020627645.1 Akkermansiaceae bacterium | reverse complement strand
GACCGATTCGGTGTGGGTGATACTATTTCCGGCCCAGCTGCCGTCGATATTCCCATCGATTGCTCGGGAGGCGTTGGCACTGTGTGCGGTTGTGGATTGTCGTGCACTGGCGGCGGTATCAAGGGCCCAGTTTGTGAGTCCGGGGAAGGGGGTGGATTGATTGGGGGGAGTGATGGAGGCTGAGGCCGTATTTGAATAGTTGGAGTATCCGTTTCCGATAAAGGAGGAAATTCGGTAGGTAAAGGTGCCTCCATTGGTGGTGGTGGTATCGGTGAAGTTGGTAGTATTTGCAGGGAGGGTGATTAGGTCGGTGAACGGGGTTCCAATACCTGCGCGTTGGATAAGAAATCCGTCTTCGTTGTTAGAGCTTTCGTTCCAGGTGAGTTGAACTTCAGACGAAGGAGTGGTGGTGGCATTGAGTTCGGTCGGGGGAGTGGATGGGGTTTGTTGGATATCTAGATCAAATGTCATGGTCTGGCCGGGAGCACTGATGTTGTAGATGTGGACTCCTGTTCGGGTGATGATGCCATTCTTATATGAGTTGGTGTTAGGGGTTGTGACGGGGCTGATTTCATGATTGGTGTTTGATGAGTAGAGATCTGAGCTATCTGCGAGTCCTCCTTTTTCGAGGTCAAATCTTCCATCTGCCTGTAGGAGGGCAACACGGTAATGGTCTGAGGGCCAGTTTGGGCTGCCAGGGAAGCCCTCAGAGGTGTCGGAGGCGGATTCGTCGATGTGCCAGATGGCTAGGCCACCTCCGCCATTTCCGTTTGAGAGGTTTTCGAGGAGGAGGTATTCGCCTGAGGGGAATCCTTGCGAGATGCGGTAGATGATGGAATTGGATTGATCGATCGAGTATGTTCCTGGTGTGGAGATTGAGGTTGGTGAGACCCAGCCGAGTTGGATTTTGCTCCAAGCTGAAAATGGGGGAGGATTGAGCCCTGTTGCGTCAGCTCCGAAGGCATTTCCCATGATGCCGTATGACTCGATGCCTCGGCCGATATTGCCGTCGTTATCCGAGTCATCACCGTCGTAGAGGTCTGGTAGTCCTAGAACATGTCCGATTTCGTGGGTGATGACGCCGAGGCGAGCGATGCCATTTCCGCTTCGATTTCTGAGAGAAGAGCTGATGGCGTAGGTGGTTGCGCTGATGCCACTGGATGATTGCCACGTGGGTGTGACACTTCCTTGGTGGGACCAGATTCGATTGTTTGCGGTTGTGCCATATTGATCGGCGAGAGGGAGTTCAGCGGCGTAACCGGAGTGGAAGATGGTCAGGGTGTCGATGTTGCCGTCGTTATCTTGGTCAAAGTCTGCCAGGTTGATGTTGGGATTGTCATCAACTTGGTCCAAAGCGAAAGGAATGCCTTCGGTTCGGAGTTTAGTAGCACCTGACAAGGCGGAGACTCCTTCTGCGTAGTAGCTTTCTGGATTGGGCAGGTCGATCCAGGTGGTTACGGTGGAATCGAGGGTGAACGTGTTGTTAGAGTTTTCGAGGAAGTAGTCGGCGACACTGCCGGTGGGGGCGAGGGTGGGATCTCCGCCTGGGGTATTCATCAGCGTGTTGAGGTCGGCTTGGCTTGGGATGGGGCGGTTGCTGTGGTCAGAAAAGCGGAGAAGGAGAACGAGGTTTTTTCTTTGTTCTTGAGCGGAGCTTGTTTTGGGAAGAAGGGTGATTGTGAGGGCGGTGAAAGTGGTGACCGCTTTGACCAGGCGGGTGATTTTTTGTTTTTGCGATGAGTGCATAGTTGAATTGTTTCTAAATGGCATTTCAGCCAATGACCCAAAAAGGCCTTTGGCAGTCTAGGGAAATACCCCAACCGTTATTGCGTGCAAGGAGATAGTTTGCGATTTCTCTTAATCGCAAAAATTAGGGAGCCCTGACGTTATTTTTCGAAGACGAAGAACTTGCGGCAGATGAAGTTGACAAGGGCGGAGGAGACGACGAAGGAGGCGTGGGCGATGGCTTGCTTAGTCTCAAAGTTGATGATGAGGAAGTATTGGAGGATTTCGCCAGCGGTGAAGCTGATTAGAGAAATGATGGTGAAAAGAATCATTTCTTTTTGGAAGGAATGACGACCTGGAGTGAAGACGAGCCAGCGGTTGAGAAAGTAGGCGGTGAAGTTTGAGGGGACGAAGGCGATGAAGTGAAGGATGAGGTTGTTTTTGGCTCGAATTTCTTTTGGGAGAGTTTCGGAAAAATGTTGGGGGAAGAGGATTTCGCCTGCGATGATGATAAGGGTGAGGACGACGACGGAGACGATGCCGCAGATGCCATATTTGCCAAACTGGATAATGAAGGGGGCTTGGCGGGAGAGGATGGTTTCTTTGATGCCATTTTGGCGGAAGAAGTTCCAGGCGAGTTTGATTTCTCGTGTGATCATGAGGTGATGTGAGCGAGGATGGCCTTTTGGACGTGTAGTCGGTTTTCTGCTTGCTGGAAAATTGAGTCGGAGTGGAGTTCGAGGATTTCTTCTGTGATTTCCTTTTCTCGGTAGGCTGGGAGGCAGTGGAGAACGATGTGATTTGGGTTGCTATGTGAGAGGAGCGAAGAATTGACTTGGAAGTTTTTAAAGAGTGCTTCTTTTTCAGCTTGCCCTTCTTGTCCCATTGAGAGCCAGACGTCGGTGTTGATGACGGTGGCGTCTTTGGCGGCTTCGATTGGGTCGGTGGTGAGGGTGACGTTTGGAGAGGCGACACGGTCGATGAATGATTGGGGGGGGAGGCAGGATTCGGGAGCTGCGACGGTGAGTGGGAGGTTGAGATGTTTGGCGGCCCAGATCCAGGAGCGGGACATGTTGTTGTCGCCATCTCCGATGAAGGCGATTTTTTGATTTTCCAGGGAGCCAAATTTTTCGCGGATGGTGAGGAGGTCGGCGAGGATTTGGCAGGGGTGCTCGGCATCGGTGAGGGCGTTAATCGTTGGAATTTGGGAGTAATCGTAAAAGTCGACGACGTCTTGGTGATCGAAGGTGCGAATGACAGCTCCGTGGACCATACGGCCAAGAACGCGGGCGGTGTCTTTGATGGGTTCACCGCGTCCGAGTTGGATGTCGTTGATGGAGAGGAACATGAGCTGGCCGCCGAGTTCGCGAATACCGACTTCGAAGGAGACTCGGGTGCGGGTGGAGGCTTTTGAGAAAATAATGGCCCAGGTTTGTCCGGTGAGGGGAAGTGATGAGTGCGAGCCACGCGTTGCCTTCATTTCGACCGCGGCGTCGAGAAGGAGATTCAATTCACTGGCGTTGGATTCTTCAATGGAGAGAAATTTCATCTGTTTGAAAAGGGAAGGGCGAACGATGGGGAAGACTGGGAAAAGTTCAAGTTTTGCGTTTTAGCAAATTTGAGAAGAGGGGCTTGGATTGGGTTTTTTGTGGTGGATTGGTTGATTAGGCTGGTTGGCATTGGGGACACCAGGCGGTGGTGCGGGTGGCGATGGTGTCACGGGCTAGGGGTGATTTGCATTTGGGGCAGAGGCCGCCTTTTTTCCAGCGATGTTGGAAGAGCCAGTTTTTTGGGGGAACGTGGGCGACATAATTTCCGGGAGAGAAGCCTTTTGATGAGGCATTGGTATTTTTGTCAGCGACGTGTCGAAGGGCTCCTAGGGTGACGAAGCGAAGTTCTTTACGGAGTTTGGATGGGTCGATTTGAGTGCTTGGGGTGGCGGGGTGGATTTGGAGTCGCCAGCAGATTTCGTCGGCCATCCAGTTGCCGATGCCGGGGCAGGCGTTTTGGTCTAGAAGGAGGGCTTTGAGAGGTTTCCTGGGGTGTTTTTGGATGAGTGTGTGAGTGTGACTGAGAGTGAATTTGGAGTCGTGTGGTTGGGGGGGGAGGCTTGGCCAGGGATCTTTTGAGTCGTGGAGAACAGCGCGCCCGAACATGCGATAGTCGTTGAAGATGAGAGAGGCGGTTTTGGTGAAGAGAATGAGGTGGTCGTGTTTTTGGGGTTGGTGATCAGGTGTGGACGAGGTCAATTTTCCGGACATGCCGAGGTGGATTTCGAGGTGTAGAGACGGGGTGAAGGTGAAGAGGAGGCGTTTGCCGTGAATTTTAGAAGACGTGAGAGTTTTGTTTTTTAGGATTTGGA
>JAHDGN010000337.1 GCA_020627645.1 Akkermansiaceae bacterium | reverse complement strand
GGAGGTGTTTTTGAGTGAGGGTGAATTTGATTACTTTGAGACGGGTGGGATTCCGAAGGTTCACTATGTGACGTTGACGGAGTATGATGAGACTTATGGTTGTCCGGCAGCATTTCCACCTGAGACAATAGAGATGACACTGGGTGAGACAGTGGCGAAGGCGGGTTTGAAGCAGTTGCGGATTGCTGAGACGGAAAAATATCCGCACGTTTCGTATTTTTTTAATGGAGGTTTGGAGACGAGCTATGATGGCGAGGATCGGAAAGTGGTGCCTTCCCCGAAGGAAGTGGCGACTTATGATTTAAAGCCTGAGATGAGTTCGGAGGAAGTGGAGGAGTATGTGTTGGGTCATCTGAAGGATTATGATTTGGTGATCATCAATTTTGCGAATCCGGATATGGTGGGTCACACGGGTGTGGTGGATGCGGCGGTTTCGGCGGTGGAGCGGATTGATGCGGCGGTGGGGGCGATTGTGGAGGAGACGTTGAATTTGGGTGGGAAGTTGTTGATTACGGCGGATCATGGGAATTGTGAGTTTATGAGGAACGAGGATGGTTCACCCCATACGGCTCACACAACAAATTTGGTGCATTTGTGGTATGTGGCTGATGATGCCGAGGAAAAGAAGGTGGAGGATGGGATTTTGGCTGATGTCGCGCCGACTTTGTTGGAGATGTTGGGGGTGAATAAGCCGGAGTTGATGACGGGGCGGGGACTGGTGGGAATGCGTGATTGAGGAATAGAAATTGTTCTTGGTTGAGGGACTTGGATGGGGGTGGAGATGCTTTTACAGTTGATCTGATATCTTATCTCGTTAGATCTTAGTTTGGAGCCGAGAGCGTTGAGTTGAGGTGTTTGAGGGTTGCTGATATTTATTTCTCCGTGGATATTGATCATTACTCGACGCCTGAAGAAAAAGTTGATGTCTTTCAGAGTCTCTTTCGAGGAAGGAGTGATGTTTATGCGCGACGTTTTGTCAGTCAGAAGGCTGGTAAAGCGGGCTACTCGCCGGTTTGTGGGAATGAGTGGGTGCGGGGTGTTTGTGAAAAGCCGAAGATTAAGTGTGTGGATTGCCTGCATCAGGACTGGCTGGGAGTGACGAATGAGGTGGTGAGCTCGCATTTGTCGGGGAGGGATGCCGTTGGACGTGATTTCGTGATGGGTCTTTATCCAATGTTGAGGGATGAGACGTGTTGGTTTTTGGCGGTGGATTTTGATGGCGAAGGATGGCGAGAAGAAAGTAAGGCTTTGGTTGAAGTTTGCGGGGAGAGGGGTGTTTGTGCCTCTTTGGAAAGATCTCGATCGGGGAAAGGTGGGCATGTGTGGTTGTTTTTTGAGGAGGCGGTTCCGGCGGTTTTGGCGAGGGCTTTGGGAGCGCATCTGGTCACTCTGGCGACAGCCAGGTTTCCGCAGACTAAGTTACAGTCGTATGACCGTTTTTTTCCCAATCAGGATACTTTGCCTCGGGGCGGATTTGGCAACCTGATTGCGCTTCCTTTGCAGAAGGAACCAAGAGAGGCCGGCAATAGCGTATTTGTTGATGAAAATTTCCAAGTTTATCCGGATCAGTGGCGATTTCTCAGTTCGGTGAAAAGGATTTCGCGGGAGGCCGTGGACCGTTTGGTTGAGAAGGCTCGCATGGAGGGGAGTGTTTTGGGGGTGCGCCTGGTTTCGGACGAAGAGAATGACGAACCTTGGAAAGAAAAGCCAGCGAGTCGGGTCAAGCCTTTGTTGAAACTGACACGGAATGAGAAGCCGAAAGGTGTGAAGATGGTTCTTTCCGATCAACTTTATCTTTCCAAAGAAGATCTTCCGGCTGCTTTGTACAATGCTTTGGTGAGGTTGGCAGCGTTTCAGAATCCCGAATTCTACAAGGCGCAGGCGATGCGGCTGCCGACTTATGGAAAGCCGAGAGTCATTGCTTGTGCAGAAGATTTTCCGAAGCACCTTGGTTTACCGCGGGGGTGTGCGGAGGAGGTTTTAGATCTACTGATGAAGGTGGGGGTTCCTTATGAAATCGTGGATGAGAGATATAGAGGTGAGGAGATTGGCTATCAATTTTTGGGGGAGTTGCGGCCGGAGCAAGAAGTGGCGGTGAAGGTTTTGGAGAAACACAAAACTGGAGTTTTGGCCGCGACGACGGCTTTTGGAAAAACGGTATTGGCAGCGGCGATGATTGCACGGCGCGGGGTGAATACACTTGTTTTAGTCCACCGAAAGCAGTTGATGGATCAATGGGTGGAGCGGTTGGCTCAGTTTCTTGATCTGAATGAGAAAGACATCGGTAGGCTGGGTGGGGGACGTAAGAAGTTAAAAGGGAAGGTGGATGTGGCGTTGATTCAGAGTCTTGTGCGCCAGGGGGAGGTGAAGGATTTGGTGGCAGATTATGGGCACTTGATTGTTGACGAATGCCATCACCTTTCGGCTCATAGTTTTGAGTTGGTGGCGCGTCGAGCTAAGGCGAAATTTGTGTTGGGCCTCTCGGCGACGGTGACGCGAAAGGACGGTCACCATCCTATCATTTTCATGCAATGTGGTCCGGTCAGGCATCGGGTGGATGCGAAGGGGCAGGCCAAGAAGCGGCCCTTTGAGCATGAAGTGCTGGTGAGGCCGACTGGTTTTCGTTTGTCGTCCGAAACGGATGAGGATCCTCGTCTTGCTTTTCAGCAAATATGCGACGCTTTGTATCAAGACCGTGATCGAAATCGTCTGATGGCCGGTGAGATCATTGAGGCGGTGCGGGCTGGGAGGATGCCGTTGGTGCTTTCGGAGAGAACGGAGCATTTGGAGTTTTTGAAAGAGTTGCTAGAGGAGGAAATTCCGAAAATTATTACGCTGAAGGGTGGTATGGGGGTGCAGGAGTTGAGGAGTGCGATGGCATTGGTGGGTGAAACGGCGGAGGGGGAATCGCGGGTGATTTTGGCCACAGGAAAATTTGTGGGAGAAGGTTTTGATGACGCCCGTTTGGATACTTTGTTCCTGACAATGCCGGTTTCGTGGCGAGGGACGATTGCGCAGTATGTGGGGAGGCTTCATCGATTGCATGAAGAGAAGAAAGTTGTCCGAGTTTATGATTATGCTGATCTTGATGTGCCGATGCTTTCACGGATGTTTGATCGTCGCTGTGTGGGGTATGAGGAGGTGGGTTATACCATTCTGTTGCCGGCTCATGCTTTGCCAGGTTGGCCGCCGGAGGTGCCTTTGCCAGTTGATTCGCAATGGAAGAATGACTACGCGGCGAGTGTGCGGCGGCTCATTTATGATGGGGTGGATGTTCCGCTGGCAAGGTTGTTTGTGCACGCGACTCGTCCGCCAGGGCCGGGGTCGAAAGGTGAGGGGCGGGCCCGGTCGGCGAGTGAGAATTTTTTCTTCCAGCGTTTGCAGACTCTGGCGACAACGAAGGGCAGGTTTTTGCTGAATCAGAGCCTTCCGATTCCCTTTAATCAGTTCAGCGAGATGGAGGTTGATTTTCTTTGTGTGGGTAAAAAGATTGTTATCGAGTTGGACGGCGATCAGCATTTGGGGAGCGAGGAGGCTTATCGGAGTGACCGGAAGAAGGATCTTTTACTTCAGGAAAATGGGTATTTGGTGCTGAGGTTTCTGACGGGTGATCTGGGAAAGAATTTGGATCGGGTGCTGGATACGGTGGTGCGGGTATTGGGGAGATGAGCGGGGGAAGTTAGTTGAACGAATTCAGAAAAGGAATCAGGCCACTGGCGTTTACTGCTTGGATAAGGGGGAAGCATCGCCCTCTGGGATCACGATGGTTCCGCGTGTCGCTTAGGTGGTTTCCATGCTTTCTGCAATTAGTGAGATTTCTGACTGACGAGCGCCAGTTAGTAAAAGAGAATTGTGAAAAGTGAAGAGGGAAAGAAGAGAAGATGGTTTTTAGAAAAAAGAAATTCAGCAAGTGATTGATTGGAATCTCGTTGATAAGGAGGATTACTTGTCAGCGATGGAGCGAAGCGTTGTCAAAGATATCGAGATTAAGCATCTATTGAGGAACGCGCTGACAGGTCAAATCAATATTAATCCGATAATTAAATAGACTCCAAAAGATGAGAATGTTAGCTTGAAGCGTGCCTGATAAAGA
>JAHDGN010000336.1 GCA_020627645.1 Akkermansiaceae bacterium | reverse complement strand
AAAAACAATTTCGAGATAAATTTAAATCTGATGCGATTGACCGCACAAAACTTGAAAAAGTTCCTCTCGCCCTGATGTTTAAGTCACAAATCGGGAGATTGATGACTCAGCTTCTACAATCTGAAATCGATTCAACAACGAACCAAAAAAAATGGACCCAAAGGTTCGAAAAATCATCCGCAGATATCACTGAAAGGTTTTACAACTACCTGTCAAACAATCTCCAATTCCTACCCCAAGACCGCCTGGGCGCATTTCGAAATCAGGTCATTGATTTAGCAATCGAGCGCATCCACAAGAAAGCGAACCAACAAGGAATACTCTTATCAAAAGAACAAATAATCACCTTGCTAAAGAAACCGGAAATAACCGACGAAATTCACGAGGCCTACGGGGGTGTTCTTAACAAAAAAATGAATGCCGCAGCTAAATCAAAATTTGTCTCAGGCTTTCTCAGAGATGAACTGCTCGCCCGAAATCCAGTCCAGCAACAAGCAAAACAGAATTTTCAACGCACACACCAAAGCAACCATCGCCACCTCTCTTCAAAAGAAAACCAAACAACTGGAAGAAGAGTAATACCAGCACCAATCATGCGAAGCACCCTCGCAATCAAAAAATCGTAGTTCTAGAAATCGTAATTCTAAAATCTTCACCTTCTCGCCACCACCCTTGGAGCACTCGTATTTCCATATCGATCAACCGCACTCACTGCAATCGCATCAGGGACACCAGTGACATTCAAACGAGTCCCCCTCACCACCGTCGCCAACCGCCACACTCCACCCGTCTTCAACTGCACCGCATAGTTCGCGCATCCCGGAATTTGACTCCAAGCCACCGAGGTCTTCCGACCACGACCCTCCGCCCTCACCCCTGGAGTCGCAGGTCTCTGTTGATTCACCCACGGCATCGGAGGAACCAATGCCTTCTCCTGATAAAATTTCTGCCTCAACTCGTTGCTCACCCCTCCTCGATTCCTCATTAACGATTTCATACTCCAAAAAACATGCCCCACATAATTCTTCCCAACCGTTCGAGTGAGAGACACCTGATTCACAATCTCACTTGCAGGCCTTCCTGGATCTTCTGTCGAATTGATTCGAGCCGTCGCAATCCCCGGCCACACCGGTCGACGCCCTTGTCCCCTCCACCAAGTCAATAAACGAGTAAAACTCTGCTCACTCTGAATCCGCCAATACAACTGCGGAGATAAATAATCACACCAACCCTCTCGCAACCATTTCCGAGAATCTGCCGCCAGGTGGTGATAAGCATCAATCCGAGCCGTCGTCCCACGAGGAACCCCCGGTCTCCAAATCCCAAACGGACTAATACCCACTCTCACCCACGGCTTCTTCGCCTTTACCGACCGATACATCCTTTCCACAAAACCATCCACCGCAGCCCTCCTCTGCGTCGCGCTCTTTCCATCCGGAAAGATATCCAATGCCCTCCCTTCTTTATTCACCTTCGGATACGGATAAAAATAATCGTCAATATGAACCCCATCCACATCATAACGATTCACCACATCCATAATCACTGACAGCGCACGCTTCTGTGTAAACGAACTCGAAGGATCCATCCACTTGTAGGTCTTAAAATCCCGAATCACTCGAGGATGCGTCTTCACCACATGATTCCTCGCTGTCGGGATCTTACTATTTGGCAGTGCTCGAAAAGGATTAAACCAAGCATGCACCTCAATCCCCCTCGCATGCGCCTGCTGAATGCAATACTTCAATGGATCATACCCCGGCGACCTCCCCTGCCTCCCACTCAACCAGTGACTCCAAGGCTCATACCTCGACTGATAAACCGCATCCGCATTTGGCCTCACCTGAAAAATGATCGCATTCATATTCATCGAAGCCAAACGATCCAAGATAGCACGCAGCTCAGCTCTTTGCCCCTCCGGACTCATCGCCTTCCGCGAAGGCCAATCAATATTGTAGACACACGCCACCCACGCAGCTCGAAACTCCCTTGGGATGAAGGGGGGCTTCTCTGCACTCACCTCAAATTTCTGCCCGAACAAAGAAGCGAACCCTAAGCAGAACACGAACAAAACCCTTAACATAGCTTAAGTAGTCTCCCCTCCTACCACAGATTCACAAGCAAATTAAAAAGCCTGATACCTCCAACGAAAAAGACGCCCCAGAAACAGGGGGCGCCTCTATTCAACATCGGTCGATCGAATCGAACGACCATCTACTCTTTCTCCATTTATTCCAAAATCTTCTGCAACAGCTCAGACTGCTGGTCTAACTTCTTCTCCAACTGCTCGATCCGGTCTTCTAACTTTTTGGTATTCAAAGACTTCCCAAAAACCGAGCCCAATTTCGGAGCAGTTCCTAACTTCCCCCCCTGAACTTCGACTCTCAAACCTTTTTCCATCAGTTTCTGTAGTTTCTTAAAATCTTCCGGACTTGCCGGGTTTAACATCCCATCCGTCATCCAAAATTCGAGCCCGTCAATGTCAGGATTAGCCTCTTTCCCATCGAAATCCTTCAACTTCTTTTTCATATCCTCAACCGAATTAAATTCCTGAACCAATTTTTCCCCATTCGGCCCAATCACGATCACTTTTCCAGTGACCACGGCTCCTTCTGCTGCTGCACCCAAACCCTCAATCTCGATTCCACCCAACAGATCCTTCAACTCCTGCGCATTGAGCCCCATCTTCATCTTAAGAGAAAGTTTCTTCCCCTCGTCAGCTTTCTTTTCTTTTTCAACCTCTTCCCACAATCCTCCACGAGGAACCTCCTGCTCATTCGAATTCGATTCCTTAGCGGACAAACCACCACTCATCACTCCCAGAGCCAAAAGAAGCCCTCCAACATTTCTAGTTCTATTTTTCATTTTCATTTTCATTTTTGAAATTTTTCTAACGATACAAAACAACCTTCCTCATAGGTACGAAAACCTCCTCACCATTCCCGAGGTCAACTTCCACCAAAGCCGTTTGACGCACTTCAGAACGCCACCGCCCCGGAGCTCCAGTCTTCAAATTAAGATCTGACTTCGCCCCCCCCTGATCAACAGTAGACACAAGCGCCCTATCCGAAGCCTTTTCTGCAAATTGCTCAACCATCCCAGAACTCCCACCTTCCGGCGAAATCCAATTCGAAATCACCACCCCCAAAATCAACGCTGCCGCAATTCCACCAAAATAAGCCACTTTTCCGAACAGAGACCGCCCCACTCTCCTTTGCTTCAACTCATCTCGAATCATCTGAGACTCCACCAAACACAAGGCCAACTCCCTCCACTCTCCAAGATTCTCTCTCGAATCCAACCTCTTCAAGAAATCACAACGCTCAGAATTGGACAATTCTCCACATGCCAACCGTTGATACCACTCTCGCCTACTCTTAGTTTCTTCCAAGTTCATCATTCAAATCAATTTCTCTAAGACCGCTCTCAGCCTGTCTCTCGTTTTCTTCAACAAATACTCCACCGCCTTTTCTTTCATTCCCTCGTCTCTCGCGATCGTCTTACAACTCGCCCCCTCCAAATACTTCCTTTCTAAAACCCGACGAGACTTTCGATCTAACCCCCCAATCGCCTCAGATAAATAATCCGACCGCTCCAAATGCATGACCCAATCAAAAGGGCTCCACCCCTCTCGAACCTCATTTGCGGCCTCACGAACATTTTCTCCGACCTTTTTCTCCAACTTACCCCTCCGCTCAACCTTTCGCCAATAATCCCTCACCTTGTTCGCCGCTACCCCCCTCAACCAGGAACCAGCATTCTTTTCCAAAATCCCTCTAGCTCCATCCGAATGCGCAACCATCGATACCTCCTGAAAAACATCTTCCACCTCGCTCTCTCCAGCCCCCAACATCCGACTTCGAATAAATGCCCGCAGCACCTCCCCTTGCGACTCCATAAACACCCCCCAATTCACTCCATCTTCGGAGAGAATAGGTTGAATATTCGAAGTATGTTGAAGCCCTCCCGACATATTAATCAATCTACTCGATCTACACACTTAGTCGCTCACAGCCAACCATCCCCCTAAAATTTTCGCAAAAAAACTCAAACCTAGGAGTCTGTCGGACTGGAAACGCCGTAATTTTCTGGTCCGAGATAGGCG
>JAHDGN010000335.1 GCA_020627645.1 Akkermansiaceae bacterium | reverse complement strand
GGGATATCAATCATCAATTAAAGGGGACTGGGACGGATTAATATTGGGATTCAACCTAACCGGAAACCGATATCTATCACTTGCCGAAGTCCAAATCTTCGGAACTCCCACTGCAGGATCTTCTCCGCAGTCAGATCAAAAAAACAAGCTTGCTACAGATTTGGTCCCAAATCCCAACTTGGAAAAATTAGAACTACGTTCAGTCACTTCCGATCCAGCAAACAACTCCTTCACTCTGAGCCACCTTCCAAACGAAAAAGGTGAAATTGATTCAAGGATCACTTACGAGTGGTCCTCGAATTTAATCGATTGGCACCCAGTCATCCCCGCTGAGGCAATCTTTGATTCGGGCCAAGAGCCCCAAGTTCAGATGACCCAAAGACTCAAAAATGGAAAAGTTGAAGTCAACATTTCTGCAACTAAAGAAATATCACCCCTATTCTTTCGAATGATTCGCTAAAGTTTCGATTGAAGCAAAAACACAAACACACAAGGAGGTGGTTCCCAAAGAGCCACCTCCTTTTTGGATCAGCGATCGAACAATCATCACATGATTATTTTCACACCCACCCTCTTGCCATCCCAACAATTCAGTGTATGTCACAATAACAACTTCACGACCAACTTGAGAAACAACCCTCTTCAACGCTTCTTTGCAAAACGCTTTGTCCGCCTCTTAACAGGTGACCTAAGCTCCACCCCCCCATGGTATGATCAAGTTGCACAAGGTAACGAACCCGGACTATACTTCCCCGATGAAGCGCCCTGGGTTGTCCACGCCGACCTCGCAACGCTTGTCGGCGGCATTCGCGCCCTTCTGATGCAAGCACTGCACCCCGGCAGCCTCACAGGAGTCCTTGACCATTCAAGATACAACAAAGACCCCCTCGGCAGACTCTCCGGGACCATTCGCTGGCTGACCATCACAACCTTCGCTCCCCATCAATCGCTCCAAAAAGAAGCTGGCCGAGTCAACAAGATGCATCAAAAAGTTCAAGGCAGCTATCAAACAGCTTCAGGAAAATCCTGTGCCTATAAAGCTGCCGATCCACACCTTCTGCGCTGGGTTCACATTGCCTTCATGGACTCCTTTCTCCGTTGCCATCAAAACTATTCCACCCGACCACTCCCAGGTGGAGCCGACGGATATATTTCTCTCTGGGCCAAGTCCGTGATTCCTCTCGGACTAGAAAAAGCCCCGATGTCGGAGGACGAACTCCTCGCAGACCTTCAAAAATATCACCCCGAACTAGCTGTCACTGATGACACTCGCCAAGTGATCAGCTGGATCAAAAATCCCCCCCTTCCAAAAACCTCACTCCCCGCCTACCACTTTCTCTTTAAAGCGGCTCTGGCCACCCTCCCCTCCACCTACCAAGACATGATCAACTTAGGGAAACCATCACTCAAATTCTACCGCCCCACCACCCGAAACCTCCTCCGACTGATTCGCATTGCCATCGGTCCCGAAAGCCCAATGGAAGAAGCTGCCATCAAACGCCTTCACCGCTCTGGGCTCATGAAAGACGGTAAAGTCATCCGCCCACTCCCCGACCACTCATCAATCCTCGGCACGTAACGTGACCGAATGACCGTGAGCATACAAACCTTCAATCTCTGCAAAATGCTCCACCACCTTTCGTGACTTTCGCAGAGCCTTTTGGTCCATGCGAACCACACTTGCTCGACGCTGAAACTGATCAGCTCGCAATCCCGAAAACGACCTCCCTGAACCTTCCGTCGGTAACGTATGACTCGGCCCTGCCAAGAAATCTCCCACTGCCACCGCAGAATAATTCCCTACATAAATCGCACCTGCTGTGCGAACTTTCTCCAACCATTTTTCCTCATCCTTTGACACCAACACCAAATGTTCCGGTGCCCAATCATTGACGATCTCGACAGACTCGCGCATCGACCGAGTCAACAACAAGAAACCCGCCTTCTTCAAAGCGACCTCCGCCATCTCTCGCCTAGGCGTCTCAGCCAACTGCTTTTTCAATTCCACCTGTATCTCTCGAAACAACCGCTTCGAATGAGTCACCATCCCAACCACCGAATCTGGACCATGCTCTGCCTGCGCTAACAAATCTGCTGCCAAAAATTTCGCCTTCCCCGTCGCATCAGCAGCCACCAATACCTCACTCGGCCCAGGCAACAAATCAATCGAAACCGCACCCACCATCTGGCGTTTGGCCTCAACAACATAAGAATTCCCAGGACCAAAAACCTTATCAACTGGCGAAATCAATTTTGTCCCCAATGACAACGCTGCTACCCCTTGCGCCCCACCAGCCTTATAAATCTCAGTCGCTCCCGCCTCTTCCAATGCATACAGCAATTCGGCGTTGACAACACCGCCCGGGCCCGGAGGCGTGGCCGCTACAATCTCCGGCACACCTGCTGCCTGAGCAAAACCAGCAGTCATTAAAGACGTTGAAACCAAAGGAGCTTTGCCTCCTGGCACATAGACGCCCACCCGATCGAATGGAACAAACCGCTCCCCAACCTCCACCCCTTCCGCATTCTTAGCCTTCCAATTCTTTCTCAAACTCCTCTTTGCAAAGGCATGGATATTCCGCAACGACGCCTTCACTGCCATCTTGGTGTCTGAGCTAACCGAATTCCTCGCCTCTGTTAACTCCTCTTCACTCACTCTCAAATCGCTCACCTTCAATTTCACCCCATCAAACTGCTCAGCAAAGCCCACCAACGCTTGATCACCCCTTGAACGAACTTGCTCCACAATTTCTACCACTGCTTCCGATACCCCATCACTGGGGATAGCTCGACGATAAAGCTTCTTCACAAAAGCTCCATACCCACGATCCTCAAATGTTAAAATTTTCATAGTCCTATGACATGATGCCCCCAGATTCTTCCTGGTATTATTGCTACAAAATCACCAATTCAATTTCTCCAAACTCTTTGCCAAAAATTTGCCATTTTTCCTCACTAATTTCCCATCGAAATAGATCTCACCCCCACCATAATCCTTCCGCTGAATACACACCATATCCCAGTGAACCGTAGAACGGTTTCCATTGTCAGCATCTTCATACGCCTGTCCCGGCGTAAAATGAAAGCTCCCCGCAATCTTCTCATCAAAAAGAATATCCCTCATTGGCTCCAAAATATGAGGATGAAAACCTAAGGCAAACTCCCCCACATACCTTGCCCCAGCATCACTATCTAAGATCTTGTTCAGATCCTTGGTCCTGCCCCCATCCGCCACCGCCTTCACAATCTTACCCTTCTCAAAAGTTAAGGTAATGCCATCAAAGGGAATCCCGCGGTAAATCGTCGGCGCATTATAACGAATCACTCCCTCAACCGAATCCTTCACCGGAGAGGTAAACACCTCACCATCGGGAATATTGTAATTTCCCGCACTCGTTAACGTTGGGATTCCTTTGATCGAAAACCTCAAATCCGTCCCATTGCCCAAAATATGCACCTGATCCATCAATCGCTGCAAGGCATTCATGGCAGGAACCAAAGACTTGTAGTCCAACAAACAAGCCTTGAAATAAAAATCCTCAAAAGCCTCAGTACTCATCCCCGCCTGCTGTGCCATTGCCGGATGAGGCCACCTCAACACACACCACTTCGTCTTCTTGACCCGATGGTCCAACACCTTTCTCAGATACTTCATTGAAGTCTGCATATCCCTCGAAGGAACATCACTTGTCTCTGTGATGTTATGCGAACCCCGAATCGCAATATAAGCATCCATATCCTTCATCTCGGCCATCAAATGCTTCGACGTCGCGGCATACTGCTCATCAGTGGCCCCCTTCAATAACTCCCTCGAAACACGATTCGTTCCAAGCCGAACAAAAGGCACCCCATTCTTCGCCCGAACCTCCCGGATCAACGCAATCGCCATCTCCTCTGGGGTGTCGACCAAATCCAATAAAATCTTCTCACCCTTCTTCAACGCTGTTGAATACCTAACCAACTGCTTCGCCAACTCGACGTATCTCGGATCCATGGCCCAAGAAAACCTCCCAATGATCAAACCCGCAACCCAAAATCTAACTTAGCCCGGATATTTCATGAAGCAGATAGAATGAGAAGGCTTGAGGCCGCGCCACCGGTCCGGGATCTTACCTT
>JAHDGN010000334.1 GCA_020627645.1 Akkermansiaceae bacterium | reverse complement strand
TCTCAGGCTTCGATGTCTGCAAACGGATCCGGAATGCCGACCCCCACCTTCTCCTCCTCTTTCTCTCCGCACCATTGATGTCGTGACGGGACTCAAACTCGGCGCCGATGACTTCATCCGAAAACCCTTCACCCGCCCAGAAGTCCTCGCCCGGATCCACGCCATTCTCAGACGCTCCGACCTAAGAAGCACCCCCGAAACGATCACTCTCGGCCCCCTCACCTTCACTCCCGCGACCCTCACCGGTGAACTCGGCGACCAAATCATCGACTTCACTCCTCGCGAAATCAAAATCCTCGAACTCCTCCACACCCACAAAGGACAACCGGTCTCACGCGACGCACTCCTCGACCACTGCTGGGGCCAAGAATACTTCCCAGACTCCCGCTCGCTCGACCAACAAATCTCCGTCCTCCGTAAAAAAATCGAACCCAACCCCTCCACCCCCACCATCATCGAAACAGTTCGATCAATTGGCTACCGCACCCCTTAAAAAAAACAAAATGGGGTGTATACTCCCCCATGAAATTGACGAGAAGGGTGACACTCCTTTTGTGTCTCATTACTTTCAACTTGGCGACTAGTTGTAATGAAAAGAAACCTAGCGAGATGACCACTCACAAAGAAATCATCGAGAGGTTTGCCGCAACGGAAATAGAACTCCTCGAAGATTTTTATGAGGTTGAAACCTTCGAGCAAGCTCAAACCCATGTGGAAAAAGTTGAAAAACAAACACAAATCCTTGTCGATCTAACAAAAAAAGCAACTAAACTTCCAAAGGCAACAAATGCAGAAATTGCAGAGATTCGGAAAATTCTTGACCGCTGCGGCGCAAAGTTGGAAGAAATTTCAAATACCAGACTTCCAAAATTTCAAGACGATTCAATTCCCGAAAAGATTCAGAAACAAATATCAAATCTAATCATAATCAAGGCCCGCTCTCCCTCCCCACCCCACGCTGATAACAACGAAGCTGAGAATAAGCTGATGGACCTATATGGTTTCTGAGCAGAGTTCAGATCTAGAGGCCTCCATGTAAATCCTCTCAAAGGCAATCTGAATTCCATAACGAATGCGAGTAATGAGATCACGCCAAATCTGGCCTCAAAGAGAATGAGCAACACCGTCTAATTTCCTCTGAATAGTAGGCTCGAGAGGTCCGTCTCATACGACATGTCGACCCGATCGAACCTACTAATACTCACTTGCTCATTTGCCCTTGGCGTCTTCACCCACGCTCAACAAAAAGACTCTTCAAAAGAAACAACCTCACCTTTCGTCGCAAAGCACCTTCAGCTCACATACGAAAATTTTTCCCTCCCTCTCGACAAAGCCGCAAATCTTCAACGACAACACCATTCAGACCAAGACCTCTACCACCTCATCGTCAAAAAAGTCGCAAAGAAAACCGCGACCCAAGAAACACTCACCATCATCAGCACGGCCCCATCAACCCCTTCAATAATCGAAGAGATTTCCGAACAGATTTACCCGACCGAATGGGAACCATCGATTCTACCTGGAGGAGAGCTTCCAGAAACTAGCGCCACCCCAACCCTCCCCGAATCAATCATCCCGTCTTCATTCGAAACCAAAAATGTCGGACTCACCCTCGAAGTCACCGCAGCAATCGTAGATCGCTTCACCGCAAATGGAGAAGGAGCCAAATCTCTCATTGAAAAAATCAACGCACCAACCACTAACCCTTTCGAAGATCCTATTGATGAAGTAACCCAAGAACAAATCATTGATGCCATCTCCAAGAACCAAATCCATTACGATCAAATCATCGAACTAGATCTTCAACCGACTCTCGTTTTCCGAGCACAAGATCACATCATCAACCCCGGGAAATTTCAGATCTCCAAACCGAATTTTGAAATCCAACGACTTCGGACTCAGCTCCGCCTAAAACCTTTCGCCCCAACCTTCTTGGGCACAATGACTCCACCACCGTCATCAAAGATTCACTCCGAAGAGAAACGTGTTTGGTTCACCTTCATCACCGCCAAGATCAAATCCCTTCCTTCTCAACCACATTACAATCGCACAGACAAATAAATCTCCGTCATTCGTTTCCTTTCATAGATGAACAACATACACCTACTGATCCCTTCTATCCTCCTGACCTCTCTTTCATTTGCTGAAGACAAACAACCAGAAAAAAAATTGAAAATCGAGCCAACTTTCTTCCAGAAAATGGATGAAAACTCAGACGGTATCATCACCTCAAAAGAGGTCCAAAAAGTCGCCAAAAAAGAATTTCCCGCCGAAAAATTTCACCCCCTCCCCGAAATCATCATCACCATCTTCGATACAAACGATGATGGTATTTTGGATCAAACCGAGCAAGAGAACGCTTTCGTTCAACTCGACAAAATGAGGCGCCAATTGAAGGCTTTCTCATATTGGGACCGTAACCAAAATGGCACCTATGATGCTCACGAATCTGAGGAAGACCGCGAAGAACACCATCAGCACATACAACAACGAACAGAAAATTTTCTGAAAAATTTTGATCTAAATGAGGATGGAAAAGTCAGCCTTAGTGAATTTGCCGAAGCGGGATTCAAGTCCTCAAGACACGATCCTTTCAGCAGAAAAGTTCAAGTGATACCAAATGCTGCAGGTCATCCACCAGCTCCAGGCAATCCAAACAGGATTTTTTTTCCAAAAAAACCACGAAGATAGGCAAACCAAGACAAATAATACCATTGGGACACTGGATAAGGAGTGGTATCATTTTATAAGCTTGATCTCACGTAGATTAATGAATGCATCCTCGCCGGAAAATGACATGAAATCTTAGAGAATTCGCTCACGTATCATGCGGTCCATGAGTCGAATTCTCTCCCTTCTCCTTTGCTTCTTGACCCCATCCTTCGCCCAACAGGAGATCCTGGTCCCCTCCGGTTTCGATCTGAGCAAAGACGGAAAGACCCTCATCTTCGCCTGGGCTGACGACATTTGGACGAGCTCCGCCGATGGCGGCCTAGCCAAACGCCTCACTCATCATCCTGCCCCCGATACCAATCCACACCTCTCACCTGACGGAAAAACCGTCTACTTCAACTCCACGCGCCTCGGCCCAAATCATATCTTTTCCATCCCCCTCACCGGCGGAACGCCAGAGCAACTCACCTTCCACTCCGAAGGATCAACCCTTCAAGACCTCCACCCGACCGAACCAAAACTCCTCATCCTTGCTCGGCGCGACCACCCCGGACGCACTCCTTTTCGACTCTTTGAAAAACCCATCAACCCCAACCAAGACGAACAACTCATTGTCAATGCCGACGCCACTAGCGGCAAATACTCTCCCAATGGCAAACAAATCCTCCTCACCCGAGGCGGGACCAAACCATATCGCAAAGGGCACATCGGGCCCCAATCAACCCGCACCTGGATCTACAATCTCGAAAACAAAAAGTTCACCGAGCCAGTTAAACACCCATCAGGGTGCCGCTTCCCAATCTGGGCCCCCGACGGACGATCATTCTATTACGTCACCGGACGTTCCGGCTCCTTCAACATCTGGCATCACCACCTAAACACCAAAAAAGACACCCAAATCACTCATCACCTAGACGACTCAGTGATCCTCCCAAATCTATCAGCCGACGGGAACACCTTGATCTATCGCCACCTCTTTCACCTCTACCAAACCCCCGCCCCCCTGGAACCATCCCCACGCGCATCAACCTCCACCACAACACCATTCTACCCCTACCCGAAGTCGAAACCTTCACGACTAGAACAACCAAAGACGCCACCGTCACCGGATCCGGTCTCGAATGGGCTTTCTCCATCAACGGAGACATCTACACCATGGACACCGTCCTAAAGGAACCCCTCCAACTGACCGACACAAACGCCAGCGAACACGATCTTCAATTCACCAAAAATGGCTCTCACCTGTACTACCTCAGCGACGATGGTATCGACTCCAACTACCATCGCATGACAAAAAATAACCCTTCCGAATTCTGGTGGAACACAACCGAAACCACTCACCATCCAGTCACCTCAGGACCAAAACCCAAATCTTCCCTTCAACTCAGCCCAAACGAAAAGCACATCGCATACATCGAATACCCCGGAAACATCATCATCGCCAAACCTGACGGATCGGAACCAAATCTT
>JAHDGN010000333.1 GCA_020627645.1 Akkermansiaceae bacterium | reverse complement strand
GAGCCTCGACAAAAAGTCCTCGAGTTTTTTGGCAATCAGGAAAATACGCCGCAATAATCGCGGTCCTCATTGCAGAGCCATTGCCCGCCGAAAATACGCCAGATCGATCAGGAGAAATGCCCACACAAAGTCGACTAACTGATTTCGCAGTCGCCATTCCTACTCCTGAAGGCAATCCGGCTAACCAAAATCGAAGCTCCCAAGCAAACTTCCTAATGAATATCTCGTCGTCCCCATTGGCTGCCAACAAAGCCTGTGTAAGCATGATGGTGTGCTCCGTATCATCGCTCCACATTCCTCGACCAAAGAAAAATCTCTGTCTCCAATTTTTTGACCAGCCAAGCTTCTTGATGGAAGCAGGACTCAAACCTTCCATCGGCAACCCCAAAGTATCACCGACAGCCGTACCGAGAAGAAGCCCCTCAATTCGCTTAATGAAACTCCTGTTCATAATGAAACTTTTTGAGAGGCCTCATAGAGTTTGTCTGCTATTCCGGTGAGTCGCTTTCGCCACGCAAGCTTCTGAAGCCAGCTCTTCGGTATTCCAGAAAGCCCATAGTAAGCCCCTGCAATTTGCCCATAGACCGCGGCGGTGGTATCAGCATCGTCTCCGAGATTGACCGCTTTCAACGCACCCTCTCTAAAATTATCTGACTGCTGGAAGGCCCATAGAGCAGCCTCAAGACTCCGAACAACGTAACCAGAACCACTAATTTCAGTTTCCACTTTTGTTTTGTAGGCCCCATCAGAAAGCAGCTTGATGCTCGAGCAGAGTTTAGAGGAATTTGTAATTTCTCCAAAAAGCTGAGGACTGAGAACATCACCCTTCCCCCTTCCCTGAACACCCCCCAAGATGACAGCTGCAAGAAATCGGCAGGCATCAACAGCTTCCAACGCACCATGGGTTGTTTTGGACGACTCGGCCGCCTCTGTGATCGCCTTCTCCGGATTACCAGAAAAGAACAAAGGAACAGGGCACAACCTCATGATCGAACCATTGCCTGCTGAATCTCGAGCTGTAGAACCCGAGTATGGAGAACGAAATAATGAAAAATTCTCCAACGATCTCCTGACTGTATTTCCGATATCGAAGCATTCCCCAGTCACCGAGTTATCTCCGTGCTTCCACCAGTCTAAATAAGATTCCAGTTGGTCTACCAAATCCATACCTCCCTTTCTCAAGAGGCTTTGAGCAAGGCATAAAGCCATTGAAGTGTCATCCGTCCACTCTCCTGGGTTCAAATCAAAAGGCCCACCACCAACCATGTCAGTAAGAGAAATAAAACTGCCCCTCGGTTGAAACTCGAGTGTTGTTCCGAGAGCATCTCCAATCGCTAGTCCAAGAAAAGCTCCTCTAAATTTGTCTTTGCTTGGCTCTCTCATCTCACCAATAGCTCTTGATAGATTTCGAAATCCTCACACTCAAAGCAGCAGAAGATCAGATCCAGCGCCCAAGAAGCGTCAGAAAGAACATCGCCGCATACCGTTGTAGCAATCTTGGCAGCAAATTCCTTTGGGAACCCGTAAACTCCAGTTGCGATGCAAGGAAAAGCCACCGATTTAATCTGATAAGCTTTACAGAGTTCCAAAGATTCACGATAGCAAGAAGAAAGCACTTTCTCCTCATTCTGATGACTATCGTTCCAAAAAGGTCCCACCGTGTGAATGATGTATTTGGCCGGAAGATTGTAGCCCTTGGTGATCTTTGCTTGCCCCGGCCTGCACCCTCCCAACAATCTGCATTCGTGAACAAGTTCATTTCCCGCTGCACGATGAATCGCCCCATCGACACCGCCCCCACCAAGCAAACTTGAATTAGCCGCGTTTACTATCGCATCAACTTCAAGAACGGTGATATCTCCAAAAACTGGTGTCATGGCAAAACAGAGTTTGATTCGAAGGGTGACTCTAAAACAACCCGCTTTATAGCGGCCGGATTGTTTGGGATGTAGATTCTCTCGGAGGGAATGATTAGCTCTGCCTCGTCCTTTTCGAGAGCGACTTTCTGTTCCTCAACAAATTCCGAAATATCCTCAATGGAAACGACTTCTTCTCTTGCATAGCGAGCAAGAACCCCTCCGCGAAGCCCCAATTGAATTGCCCGTCTTTCCAACGCTTGACCACTTGGGTCATGGTCAGGATCCCATTGCAGCCTAACATCGGACTGAGAGACATCTCTCTTCCATTCCTCTTGGGAAGAATAGAGGTCGGTCGAAAATGATGAAGGCACCGCCAAGGTAAGTATTTCATCAAAAAGTGAACAAGGGATAGTGATTGCAAGAACAACCTCCTGTCCTTCTTTAGTTCCCCACCCTGAACGGTGCATCATCCAAAGAAAATTTGGCTTGATCCAGCTCATCCGGGAAAAACTAAAAGCTCCTCCGAATTTGTTATTCTTGGCTGCGTAATCTCCAATCTCTGAGCGATAGGCTTGGTAAACGACAATACCCCTGTCGTCGTAATGAGCCATGATGTGACGGCCACTATTTGGCCATTCTTTGGTCTGCTCTAGATAATTTTTTGTAGAGAATGATTTCATTTTTTTCTTAAGAGAAATCGTAGACGGTAACTTCAATTCCTTTGTTCGAGAGTCTATCTGTGATGATCGGCTCGATGAGATCCCACTTCCCACCAGCCAATCCACAACCAATTCGAGGCATATGAACGGAAGCACTTAGATCGACCGCCTTAATTGCAATCCGAGTAAGCGCATCACGAACAGCACCATATCTAATTGGAGGTCCACTATTGCCAGCCCTCACACCTTTCTGGGCAATCATATTGGCAACCCAGATATGTTGAGAAACCTCAACGAACTGGACTTGCCCTAACGAGAAACCGTTTTCTTTCCTGCCTTTATACCAAGATCGATATCTTTCCTCTGGTTCCGACCATCGCTTCGATAAAGCCAAAACAAAACCTTTTCCCCATCCGCTAATATCATTGCAAATATGGCAGATGATCTTGTTTCCGCTTGTCTGAGGCGACGTGGCGTCACCGTTAATATACTTGATTGTTTTCATCGATTCTAACGTGGCTTGCGACCTTGTCTAATTAGGGCAAATGGTTTCATCTGGATCTCGTTGTTGAGCAACAAGATCAGCGGTAAAAATTGCTCCTGCATTATTGAATTAAGGAAGTTGTTAGACTTTCATAGGAAACGTCTCGAAACGCTTGATGACTTCGATCTTGCCAACAATATTATCATTTAATTCGGTGAGGTCTTCGGCTGGAATCCAGAGTTCCTCATGTTCACGACCGCCGACAATTTGCCTCGGGTAGGATCTGAGAAAAGATCGCTTAACTCGAAATCTGGTCACGAAACCAGAACCACTCGCTGTAATATTCCATTCTCGTGCGATCTGCTCCGCGTAGACTTGATTGAGAACAGGATAGAAGATCGGTTGATCAGGGAGACGAGGCGGCCAAGCCGTGAAGCCTGATTTTTCGATCTTCTTAAGTTCCTCCAGGCCAGTGGGTCGAAATAAAGTGACAGTTTCTCCAAGCACTTGGTCGCTGCCCCATATTTGAACCCCAACATTTTTCATCTCATCAATCGCACAATCGACATCACCGGGCTGGAGATTGACTCCCCGGCAGGCATCAATGATGAGCCTCGTTTCAAATCCCTCTGCAATAGCATCCAATGCAGTGAATTTGACACAATAGTCGGTAGCAACCCCTACCAGATGGACCTCCTCAACTCCCTCCATTCGGAGAAAATCTCCTAACCCAGTTGATCGGATATGTCCATTGTCATAGAAACCACTGTAGCTATCGACCTGAGGATCTTTTCCTTTTTGGAAGATGCGGTCGATGCCATCAGTGTTGAGAGCACTCGCCAGTGCTGCACCCTCCGTACCTGCCACACAATGATCAGACCAAAGAACTTGCTCTTGTCCATTTAGATTAATGACCTCTCCAGCTTTTCGATCTAAATAATTGCTGGCAAAGCTACTGTGTTCAGCAGGGTGAAAATCCTGTGTCGCAATGACGAGATCGTAGTGTGGCATGAGCTCATTCACGACTGAGATCACCTTGTCCCCCTCAGGAACAGCAAGGCTTCCACCCAACAGAAAATCGTTTTGAATATCGATGACGAGAAGTGCTTTCATAATTTTTTTCAGTTAGAGTTCGAAGTTAAT
>JAHDGN010000332.1 GCA_020627645.1 Akkermansiaceae bacterium | reverse complement strand
CGCGGAGGGTGCGAAGCAGCCGGAGGGTGACGACGCTCGAGAGCAGGTTGCTCGGAAGATTGGAGAGATGACGGGGAAGGATACGAGGTGTACGGTGTTGGGGCATATTCAGCGGGGTGGGACGCCGACGCCGTTGGACCGGATGTTGGGGATTCGATTTGGGGTGATGGCGGTGACATTGGCGGGACGGGGTGATTTTGGAAAGATGGTGAGTTATCAGAGTTACCATGTGGATGCAGTGCCGATCAAGGAAGCGGTTGAGGAGTTGCGTTTTGTTGAGCCTCATACGGAGGTGGTTGAAGCGGCGAGGGCGGTGGGGATTAGTTTTGGGGATTGAGAGTGGACTTGCTGACAGTGGGGTGGATGAATGGGGGGAGTTCGTGATGATTGAGCAGTTAAAGATTTGGAGAAAAGACCGGACGTTGGCGTATGTGGTGCCGTTTGCGGTGTTTATGATCTTTGGGTTAATCTATCAGTTCGGGGGTGAGGCGATTCGCTGGGAACATGATGATGCGCCTTGGTGGAGGCATTGGCCTGAGCAGTTGTTTTACCCGATCCAGACGGTTGTTTGTTTGTTGGTGTTGGGCTTTTTTTGGCACCATTATGAATTTAGGTGGAGCAATAAGGTATGGATCGGAGTGGTGGCGGGGTTTGTCGGGATTGGTTTTTGGTTGTTGCCAACGACGCTGTATGACTTTTGGGGAATGGAGGGGAAGCCTGATGGTTTTTTTGCGAAGTTGACTGGTTTGGCGCCAAGGAAGGAAGGTTTTGATCCGGGAGTGTTTGAGAGTGGGTGGGCTTATTGGGCTTCGTTGGTGATGCGGGTGACGAGAGCGGTGGTGGTTGTGGCTTTGGTGGAAGAAATTTTTTGGAGGGGATTTTTGATGAGGTTTCTGTTGGATATGGATGGAAATTATTGGAAGGTGCCATTTGGAAAAGCGTCGTGGTTGACCTTTGGAGTGGTGACATTGGCGTTTATGATTGCTCATGCTCCGATCGATTATGCGGGAGCATTGGTCTACGGGGCGTTGACTTATGGGGTTGCGGTGTGGACGAAGAGTTTGTTGGCATGTGTGGTGATGCATGCGGTGGCGAATGCGACGATGGCGTGGTATGCGATGGAGTATGGGAAGTATGGTTTGTGGTAATTTTTGGAGTTGATGTGTTGGGGGAATCGGGCAGGTTTTGAGTCGTGACGAAGAGTTCCCACCGCTCCAAAAGGCAGAAAGCTCCAATTTGGGTTGGAGTGATTTTTTTAGTTTTGTTGTTTGCCGGAGCGGGAGTTTTTGTGTGGAAAAATTTGCAAGGTTCCGGGATTGGGAGCGAAGAAGAGGGAGGGGATGATACGGTGGCGAGGTTTGAGGCGGCAGTGGAAAAAAGGGATTGGAAAGATGCGGAGATGGCTTTGTTTTTATTGGAGGCTGAGGGTCGTCCTGATGGCGAGCTGGCTGGTTGGAGGAGCATCTTAGAGGCGGGCCGGCAGAGTGAGTTTCAGCAAGAGGTGGCCTTTGTGATTGGACGGGCTCAGGAGGCGATCGATCTTGGGGAGTTGGATGTTGCTGAGACTTTGTTAGGGGAAGCAGAGGAGATGAGTCTGCAGGATGAGCGATTGACTGGGTTGAGGGTCTTATTGGAGGAGGGGCGTATGGTTGCTCGAAAGGGGCAATTGGTGGAGGATTTGGAGAAGGCGTTGAGGGATGAGCGATTGCATGTGGCTAGAGAGTTGATGCAAGTGATGCGGGAAGAGCAGAGCGGGCATGAGAAGTTTGAGTTATTTCAGGAACAACTTGGCCAGTTGGAAAAGAGACGAGCGGACGATTTGGCGAAGGCTGAGAGGTTGATGAGTGAGGCTCGATTATTGGATGAGGAAGAAGATGAGGAACGAATCTTAGTTTTGGTTGCTGAGGCTGTGAAGCTTGATCCCTCCGAGGAAAATCGGAGGTTTTATGAGAGGTTGACGTCGAAGGGGCGAATTTTGCGAGTGCCTAAGATGTTTGCTACGATTTCGAGTGCCTTGGATGCGGCGGAGAAGAATGATCGTGTCTGGGTGGCAAAGGGGCTCTATCGGGAAACTTTGCTGATGAGAGATGGAGTGGAACTGGTTGGTGAGGACGCAGAAAAAACAGTGATTGAGTATCCTGCAGGGAAGGGGGCGGTGATTACGGTTGTGAGTCAGGTTGATGGAGCGAGGTTGTCTAAACTGACTCTGAGGCACGGAGGATTGGTGGGTGATGAGGAGAGGTTTCCGGTGGTGGCGGTGGATGGTGGAGGGGTGGAGTTGAATGAAGTGACGGTGAAGCGAGCGAGTGGACATGGGGTCGCGGTGTTAGCGGGAGGAAGGGTCACGATGTTGCGGGGTCAGGTGTTGGATTCTGGATGGGATGGGGTGTCGGTGACGGGTGAGTCGTCACGGGTGAAATTGATTGAGGTGGTGACTTCTAAAAATTTGCATCATGGGGTGGATTTTTGGGATGGGGCGTCTGGTTATTTGAAGGGATGTGCTCTTCTCAAGAATGGGATGACGGGATTGTTGGCGATGTCCTCTGAAGGTGGGTTGAAGGTGGAGGATTGCCGGTTTGAGTTGAATGGTGAGGTCGGGGTTTCGATGTCGGGAGTCAGGGGGGGTGATCTGGTTAGATGTTCTGTGAAGGATAACCTGCTGGGGGGAGTTTTGATTGAGAAGGAGAGTCAGCTTGTGACGTTGATTGAGAATCGAATTGAGGGAAATGGAGAGGCGGGTTTGATTTTGGAAAAGAACGTGGAAGTGGTGAAGGAAGAGGGGAATGTCATTTCGAGGAATACTGGGAAACAGGTGTGGAGGGATGCTGTTTTTCCTGATCGGGGGGAGGTGGATCCTGAGGATTTTCCTCCTCCGCCACCACCACCGGTTGACTAGTTTGAATTTTGTGCGACAGGGTTGAGGTGTTAGGGTTTTCAGACAAAAAGGTCGTTATTGTTGGGGGGGGAATTGCAGGGCTGAGTTGCGGGGTGCGGTTGCGCGAAAAGGGAGTGCCCTTTTTGTTGCTGGAGGCATCGGATGGGATTGGGGGGCGGGTGAGGACGGATCGGGTTGATGGATTTTTGTTGGATCGGGGATTTCAGGTTTACCTGGATCGGTATGCTCGAGCTGGTGAGATTTTGGACTTGGAGAAACTGGATTTGAGATCTTTCGAGCCAGGGGCGATGGTGTTCTCCGGTGGAAAACTGAGGAAGGTCATGGATGTGTTTCGACGGCCTGGGAGTTTCTTGAGTTCCTTGATGGCACCTGTTGGAAGCTGGCGGGATAAATGGTTGGTCGGCCAGTTAAGGAAGAGGGTTTTGCGATTAACGGTTGATGAAATTTTCGCTCGTAAGGAGTTGTCGACCGAGGCGTATTTGAGTCGTTTTGGTTTTTCGGAGAAAATGATCGATGTCTTTTTTCGAAGTTTTTATGGGGGGATTTTTTTGGAAAGGGAATTGAGGACTTCGAGCCGGATGTTTGAGTTTACCTTCAAGATGTTTAGTGAAGGGATGGCTTGTCTTCCTGCGGGAGGGATGGAGGAGATTCCAAAGCAGTTGTTTGACAAAGTCGGTCCGGAGAATGTTCGACTTGGAGCTGAGGTTGAGAGGGTGGATCGTGGTCGAGTGGTACTGAAGGGGGGGGAGGTGATTGAGGGGCGAGCGGTGGTTGTGGCGACTGAAGGTGACGTCGCGAAAAGACTCGTTGGTGGAGAGATCTTAGGAAATGTTCAATGGTCTGGGGTGACGACTTTCTATTTTGCCGCTCAAAAATCGCCGATGAGAGATAAGGTGATTGCTTTGAGTGGGGATGGTGGAGGAGTCGTCAACAGTGTTTGTGTTCCGAGCGATTTGAGTGAGCATTATGCTCCAAAGGGGAAGTCTTTGGTTTCAGTGACTCTATTGGGGGTGCATGAGGATGATGATTTGGAGAAGAGGGTCTTGGGAGAGTTGGGGACGTGGTTTGGTCCGCAAGTGATGGAATGGGACTTATTAAGTTGTGGGAAAATCGAGAAGGCTTTGCCTAAAAAAGAACCATTAGGAGAGGGTGGGGTCTTGGAAGTAAATGGGGTATTGATTGGGGGAGATCACACGATGAGTTCGTCGATTGAGGGGGCGGTGAGGGCGGGAGAATTGCTCGCGGAGCGGGTTATCGGGTGATTCTT
>JAHDGN010000331.1 GCA_020627645.1 Akkermansiaceae bacterium | reverse complement strand
GGATCAGGATGTTAATGGTCAGGCCAAGAAGGGCAACAATCCCTGCGAAGCGGTAATAGAGAAGAACGAAAAGGAGGGTGAGAAGAAGGCCTGCGACAGCGGCGGTGATTCCTTGACGCACGACTTCGCTCCCATAGCGAGCGGTGACATTCTTGGATGATTCAATGATGAGGGGATTACGGAGGGGGTTTTTGAGGGCTTTGACAATGCGCTCTGATTCTTTGCGTCCGTCTAATCCTGTAATGCTGAACTCTTTGCTCAAGTTTGCTTGGACAGTGGGAGCGATGAGACAACGCCCATCGAGAACAACGGCCATACGGTCATAGTTCTTCTGCATTCTCTTGGTTGCGTTTCGGACCCTTTCTCCGCCCTTATCGTTCAGGCGGACAAGAATCATGTCAGGGCGCATGGTTGTGTTGGCGTTTTCAACTGAGTCGCCACCAGTAATGCTGCGGCGACTGAGCAGGATAGGAGATTCTCCAATTTTCTTTCCGGTATTGTCGTCGACAATGGGACGATGATAGATCTCAAACCCGACAGGTGTATCTTTTTCAATTCCTGCGTCAATCAACCTAGCCAGACGATCTGGGTCTTCTCGGCCGCCACGGGGATCATTGTAGACCTTTTTCAATTCCAGACGTGCCGTCTCTTCGATAATATTTCGGATCTCGTCCCGGCGTTGGGGGCCAACCCCTGGCATTTCGATGAGAAGTTGGCTTTCTCCGAGAGGTTGCACGAGGCTGTCAGCAAGTCCGCTCCCATCGAGACGTTCTTTTAAAGTGATTCTAGCAAGTTCGACGTCTTCTTTTGTGACGGGCAGAGGCTCTCCACTGAGGCTTTTTCCGGGTTGGATAGAAACCGTGAAAGATGTTCCACCCACCAAATCGATCCCGCCTTTGAGGCTTGATTTAAAATTGCCGACGAAAAGATTCGGGAAGATAGCGATGATACAAACGATGGCGACGAGGGCGATGGCGATGGTGCCGATCACTTTTTTCCGCCGTTCATGTTCGGAGGCAACATACCAGAAGATGAGTCCGACGATGGCGATGCCAGCGAAGGCGACGAGCATTGGGTAGTCTTGGAGGTCCATGATTTAGATACTGGTGAAATTGATTTTTCAAGTCGGCTATTTCGATTCCGCTGTTGCGGGTGAAATTTTATAGGATTCGATTTTTAGAGGTGTGAGGAGAGGGTTTTTGAGTGCTTTGACGATATTTTCGGCTTCTTTGCGTCCATCAAGTCCGACGATATTGAAGTCTCTGCTGAGGTTTGCCTGGACGACAGGCGCGATCAGGCAGCGTCCGTCAAGCACAACAGCTATGCGGTCTTGGCCTTTCACCATCTTTGTCGTCGCGTCGTTGACGCGTTGGCCTCCTTTTTTGTCGAGCCGAATAAGGATCATATCTGGGCGCATCGTCGTGAGTGCATTTTCAATGGAGCTACCATCAACGATCGTTCTTTTGTTGAGGAGGATAGGGCGTTCGCCTATTTTTTTGCCATCTTGGTCCAAGTTAGGCAGCAGGTAGAGTTTGTATCCAATCGGACATAGTTTACCTTCCTTTAGCACTTGAAAAGCAAGCTCGTCGTCTCGATGGACCTCTTTGAGTTCGAGACGGCCACCTTGTTCGATGATTTTACGAATTTCGTTTTGGCGCTCTTGTCCGGTGCCGGGTATTTTGATGATGAGCTTGTTTTTGTCTAGTGACTTGACGGTGCTGTCAGTTAGCTTCTTTTCGCGTAGTCGTTGCCTTAGGGCTGAGAGGGTTCGTTTTTGTTCCTTCTCGGTCAAAACCATTGGTGCTCCATCAAGATTTTTTCTCGGTTGGAAGGAGACGACGATGGTGGTCGTTTTTGAGATTTTGGTGCTGCTTTTCAACTCATCTGCAGCAAGCTTTGTTGGTATCACCATGGTGTAAACCAAGATGGCGAGAGCAGTGACTTTGATGCCTGCCTTATGGAGAGTTATTAGCATTGGTTTTTGAACGACCATGGTTTGTTTTTTGTAATCGATGCTGATGGAGGTGCAGCGATTTTTGATCTAATTTGAAGGCTTTAGCCTTCAGACTTTTCGCTCTCGGTGCTTTCCTCGGTTTTCTTGTTCGAGGACGGTTTGGAGATGGTGGCGATGGAAACTTTGTTGAAGGTGAGGAAGTTGCCTTCAGAGACTTTGAGGGAGACGGTGTCTTTGCCGACGGCATTGATCAGTCCGTGTAACCCTCCAATGGTGACGACTTGATCTCCTTTTTTAAGGGAGGATATGCGTTGGTCTTGTTCCTTCTGGCGCTTGGCTTGTGGGCGGATGATGAGGAAGTAGAAAATCACGATCATGAGGACGATCATGACCCATGGCTCTGAGAGGATGCCTCCTTGTTTGGCTAGAATGGTGGTAAGTTCCATTATTTTAGTTGTCTGAAAGGTTTCGGGCGACAAACAAAGTCGCGAAGGAGGAAGGAATGAGAAATGGGCGCGGAAAGCAAGCAAGATTAGTGATTTCAGGAGACTAATTCATCACTTTGGTTGGGGGTTTCGGGTGGGAAAGGAAAAGTTGGAGGTGATGAAAGTGTTTGGGTGGGGGTGGGTGCGCTGACGATGGGGCGGATAGGGGTGAATTTTCTGTTGGGGCGGCCGCCAAGATGGAGGGCTCAATGGTATTAGGAATGCGAGATGTCGGGGCAGAGGTGACCTCGGGTTGTGGAATCTGATGCCTATTTGGGCACAGATTTTGAGTGACTTTGAAGAATGGGGGCAATTAGGGGAGGGTTAGGCGGCGTTTGAGCGGCGTTTTTTGATGACTGGGGGTTTGTCTCCTTTGACGGCAGCGGCGTTGACGGTGACGGATTCGATGTCTTTCCGTGAGGGGACTTCGAACATGATGTCGAGCATGAGTTCTTCGAAAATCGAGCGGAGGGCGCGAGCGCCGGTGCCGCGTTCGATGGCTTGCTTGGCAAGTGCGGAGAGGGCATCGCGAGTGACCTTGAGCTCGACATTGTTCATGGAGAGCTGTTTTTGGTATTGTTTGAGGAGGGCGTTTTTGGGTTCGGTGAGAATTTGGACGAGTTCTTTTTCGGTGAGTTTTCGTAATGAGGTGATGACGGGAAGGCGTCCGATGAATTCGGGAATGAGTCCGAAGTGGAGGAGGTCTTCGGAGCGAGCTTGTTTGAGGAGCGCGATTTCTTCGGCCTCTTCGGTTTTTTCTTCTTCTTGGGTGTTGAATCCGAGGACTCGTTTGCCGAGGCGTCGGCGGACGATGTCTTCCATTCCGACGAAGGCGCCGCCGCAGATGAAGAGAATTTTCTCGGTGTTGACTTGGATGTATTCTTGTTGGGGGTGTTTGCGGCCTCCTTGGGGGGGGACGTTGCAGACGGATCCTTCGAGGATTTTGAGGAGTGCTTGTTGGACGCCTTCGCCAGAGACGTCGCGGGTGATGGAGACGTTTTCGGTCTTGCGGCCAATTTTGTCGATTTCATCGACGTAGATGATGCCTCGTTCGGCTCGTTCGACGTCGAAATCGGCAGCTTGGAGGAGTCTGAGAATGATGTTTTCGACATCTTCGCCGACGTAGCCCGCTTCGGTGAGGGTGGTAGCGTCGACGATGCAGAAGGGGACGTCGAGGGTTCGGGCGAGGGTTTTAGCGAGGAGGGTTTTTCCGGAGCCGGTGGGTCCGAGGAGGAGGACGTTTGATTTTTCGATTTCGACTTCGGCAAATTTTTCGTCGGTGTTTTCGTGTTGGCGGAGTCGTTGGTAGTGGTTGTAGACAGCGACGGAGAGGACTTTTTTGGCGTCTTCTTGTCCAATAACGAAATCGTTGAGGTGTTTGAGGAGTTCGGCTGGGGTGGGGACGCCGTCTTCGAGAAGGGATGATGGGGTGGAGTCATCCGGGTCTCCGGGGGAGCCGGAGAGTTCTTTGCGCAGGATGGTGGAGCAGACGTCGATGCATTCGTTACAAATGTAGACGCCGGGTCCGGCGATGAGCTTTTTGACTTCTGAGTGGCTTTTGCCACAGAAGGAGCACATGGTAAGATTGTTTGCGCGGGCCATTCGGAGATGGGGTTTTTTGTTAACTGTTCGAAGAATTTAACATCTAAGTGCGGCTCTGTCGCGTTCTTTTATTGCTCTGGGTGTGATTTTAAATGAAGTTTTTTAAGCTGCGATGGATTGCCAGAAAGGTT
>JAHDGN010000330.1 GCA_020627645.1 Akkermansiaceae bacterium | reverse complement strand
ATCAAGTGGTGGACGGAAATGATGCGACCCCACTGGGAGAAGAAGAGGAACAGGTAGTGGATCCGACGGTGACGGATGCGCCATTGGTTTTGGTCATTACCACTGAGGGATCGCCGTCTTCGCAGACGCAAGAAATTGGGTATGATGAGGGTTTCAAGTTGATCCGTCCCGATGGTGAAGGGAAAGGATTGCCAGACAGGGCAAGCCAGGTGAGCAATATGCGGTTAAAGAGGAAGTCGACGAAAGCTGCCTCGAGTGTGATTGCTTATGTGCGTCCCGATGGTGAGGAGGGTGCGGTGAAGATTTTGGGTGTGTTCAAATTTGAGAGTGAGGATTTGGTCTCGAATGATCTGGAGAATGTTGAAGGTCCTAGGCAATACGAGCTAACATCAGATCAACCAACTTCGATGAATTTGGAGGTGAGTTTGGTTCCGGTACAGATTGCAGTTGATTCGAATCGAAATGGTGACGTGGAGTTTGGAGTTGATCGTCCCACTGAGGAACGGCCTTACGTGTTTTGGTTGAATAATGATCGTGACCGGGGTGACGACAATACGGCAAATGATGTTTCCTCAGAGAGGGCTTTTCCTGACAATATCAATGATGAGATTATTCATCTTCGTGACTTAGAAGATTTTGCCCGCTTGCAAGTGAAAATTGGAGGGCTTTATGATGAGATCAAGCGGGGAGATTTTGAAGTTAGACTCCGGTTTAAAAGCGTTGTTTCCGGCTCTCCACAGATCCGGTTGTTTAAGCATTTTGACCCTAAGGGGGGATTGGGCTATGTAGATGATTTAGCGGAAGCGAGTTTGTATTCCTATGTGGTAGGCGAAGGTTTGATCAATAGATTTCGTGGTCTCACCTTGCGGAGAGTGATATGGCATGGATGGGATACACAAGCTTACAATGGAAGTGACCTCACCTACGAGCCTTTTAGTCCTGAGTTGCCTAATCGAAATTTCCTTTTTGAAGGTTTCAACGCGGGTAAGGGGGAGTTGGTGCTGGAGCTTCACCGTGGTGGTGAACTCGTTGCGGAGTGTGGTTCATGTTGGTTGGAACTCCGTGATATCAAGGATATGTATGAGGAGTATACTGTGGCTGGCATCTATGGGAAAAGTTGGAGAGAGATTAACGAAATTGTGCCCAATGAAGATCAGCCAATTCTTACGATTGATGACAAGTGGAGGTTGTATAATGTCTACAAGGACCCTCAAAGGTTTGCCTACCCTCGACTAACTCCAGAAACCCCTGATTACGAACGAGATTATATCATGTTTGTCCATGGATGGAGGATGAAGCCTTTTGAAAAATACGATTTTGCTGAAACAGCCTATAAGAGGCTCTGGCATCGTGGGTATCGTGGACGGTTTGGGATGTTTAGTTGGCCAACTGAGTGGACTGACCGCGACGATAATACGACCACTGATGGGATTTTGTGGAACGCCCAAAATTATGATCGAAGTGATCGGAAGGCCTATCTTAGTGGAAGGGCCTTGTGGAGCCTTCTCAGTGATATTACTGGTAACTACCAAGGCAGAGTGCGGCTGATGGCTCATAGTATGGGGAATGTGGTGGCCAGTGAAGCGTTAAGAATTGAGGGAGAAGGTGGGCACTTACGTCCAGTTAAGGCTTTAGTTCAATCATACGCGGCTTGTCAGGCTGCGACTGTGGCTTCTGCTTATGATAGGCATGGTCCCAGAAAGATGGATTGGTCATATATTGTTGATCATGATTCCCTCGAAGGAGTAACCTGGCTAGCGACTGCTCTCACAAGCACAGAGTCTCCAAGAATTCCTGATGTCTATGGGAATTATCCTGGAAAAGATCCCCATCGTGAATATTTTAGGGAGATGGACAAAGCTGTTTCTGGGAATATTGTCAATGTGCACAATTGGTCTGACAATGCGCTCGCAGCCTGGATGATGGGGCAATGGCAAAAGCCAGATATCGGGTGGGGATACGATGTAGATAATTCAAGTTCCTTCTTCAATCCTGATAGAAGAGGGTGGTGGAGGAAGGACGGACTGACTTCTTTTACTTTACTGACATTTGCAAAGGACACTCCAGAAATTTTTGCTCATATTGCTGAAGCTAAGACGCCAGCACTTGGAGCCTCGGTTGAGGGTGGTAACAGAACTGTTGGAGTGATTGGGTTCGAAGTTGATACGATGAAATTCAAAGCGGATCAGCGGTTTGGCGATACACGAGAAGATCATAGTGCGCAATTCAGGTCGATCAATATGAACAGATGGCAATTTTGGCAAACTCTCTTGCGAGATCCTGAAATTTTTAATATTCAAACTGGGTATCCGAAAAAGAGATAATGAGTAAAAATTTTTTATTTTTGGTTGCTATATTCATTCTCATAGTGGGAGTAGCATCTTGGAAGTATCTCTGGAAAGATGGTGAAAAGAAGCATTTAACGGCGGATCCACCAATTCATTCGAGGCAGAAGCAAGAAAAAATCAAAAAAAGTGAGATCAAATTTGTAGAAAAACCTAAAGGACTCAATGATGAAGAGTGGGTCAAATTCCAGCAGAGGCATGCCATTAGAATGATCTCAAATAAGAGAGTGGATTTTTATGGTAAAGTAGTCGATCAGAACGGGAATCCAATTGACGGTGTGGAACTGAAGATCCGAATCGTTGGATATGAAGATTCGCTCTCTAAAATCATCGAAGGATCGGGAGATCAGTTTCGGGAAGAGTTCACGATTCGCACCGACGAATTTGGATTGTTTTCTGTTGAAGAAAAAAGAGGAACTTCTTTCCTTATTAAAGAGATGGCTAAAGAGGGGTATACTCGCCCAGATTGGGGAGTTAACTTCCATTACTTTTACAGCAATATTTCAGCAGGCCCTTCTTCTAGCAAATATCATCAGCCCGACTCAGAAAATCCTGTGGTCTATGAAATGTGGAAAACTGGAAAAACCGAGCCTCTTATTTTACAAGATGCAACACTAAGGGTTGAACCGGCAAAGGGGATTAATGCGGCCTACTATGCTTTTGAACTTAAAGGTGAACCTTCTGCTGAACCTTTTGAAGGGTGGGACATGAAGTTAACGGGGATCAACCGGCGCTCTCGGGAGAATCCCAATTCGAAGGATGATTATTGGGAAGTGACGCTCACAGCTAACGAGGGGCGGGGATTTGCAATTGCCAATGGCTCCTTCGCGAATTTGGCACCTCAAAGTGGATATCAGCAAACGCTTACGCTTAAATCTACCGATATGGATCACCCAATAGTAATGCCCAAAAAGCGGATTTACTTTCAAGGTGAAGGAGGTGAGAAGTATGCCGTTTTCCGCCTAGAGCTAAGGATCGGTAATTTGAATACAAATGGACGGATCATTGTGATGATGGAAGACTTACGAATCAATCCTAACAGATCAAGGAATCTCGAACTCGATGAAAGTAAGGAGATCAAATGATCAAACTGAAATTTCTTAGTTCTTGTTGTGCGAGATTCGGGAAGTTGGTCAGACGAAATAAGGCCTTATGTTCAATCATTGGTGGAATCGGTGCGCTTCTTTTTTGGCTCTTCACCTACGGTCAGAAAATTGAATTTTATGGTGTTCTGATTGACCAGTATGGTGATCCTGTTGCTGGTGCGCTTGTTGAATCCCGGATCTTGGATTCGAAGAGATTTGGACTCCCGTTAGCCAATAACGACATCAGGCGTTATCATGAGATTAAAACTGATGAGAATGGATTTTTCGAGATTCGAGGGATTCGCGGACACTCCTTGCGTATTCGGAGGATTCTAAAAGAGGGTTATGTGACGATGAGTGATAGGGAGCAGAAATATCGGTTCTCATTCAGAGATAGGGTTTCACCTGACTCTGAATATGGAAAATGGTATCATTATCCCGATGAAAAGAATCCCGTGGTGTTCGATGTTTGGAAAACTGGGAAAACTGAGCCTCTTATTTGGAAAACTGCGATGCTCAGACTTGAGCCAGCAAAGGGGGTTGATGAGTTATATTATGCTTTTGCTCTTAAAGATGAATCTTCTCCTAGACCTTTTGAAGGTTGGGATTTTAAGTTGACTGGTGTTAATCGACAGTCGCGTGAATATCTCAATTCAAAAAGTGACTATTGGGAAGTGACGCTCACAGCTAATGAGGGGCGGGGGTTTGCATTCGCCAATGGATCATTCGCGAATTTGGCACCTCAAAATGGATA
>JAHDGN010000329.1:1418-4185 GCA_020627645.1 Akkermansiaceae bacterium | reverse complement strand
CTCATCTGGGATCTCGGATTCAAATTTCTCCCCTCAACCAGATCGATTCCCGAATGCATCAGCGAAGGCAAATCCGAACCCCAGTCCCGCACCGCACTCTTTGACGCACGTCTCATCGCAGGCGACCAACAACTCTTCGACAACTTCACCCAACGGTTTCGACGAGACTGCATCGATAAAGACCACGACACCTTCTTCAACGAACGCAGCCGCGATATCCGATCCCGCCACGCCAAATACTCACACACCGTTTTTCTCCAAGAACCCAACATCAAAGAATCCCCCGGAACCCTCCGCGATTTCCATAACCTCGAATGGATCATCGACGCCCAAGAACAAACGCGATCTCTCGATGACCTTCTCAAGAAAAAGATCCTCACCAAAACCGCCCACAACGACCTCCTCGCCGCCTTTGACTTCCTCCACCGCGTTCGAAACGCCCTCCACTATCACGACAAAGGAAACGACATCCTCACCCTTCGCTTCCAAGGCGTCATCGCAGACGAATTCGGATACCCCCAAAAAACCATTCTACGACGCATCGAATCCTTCATGCGTGACTACTACACCCACGCCCGCGCCATCCACAATCACACCAAATCGGTCTTCGAAATCTTCGAACTCCAAAATCTCGAACAATCAGACCACTCCATCCGCTCCTGGCTCACCTTCGGCCTCCTCAAAAAGAAACCAAAAAACCTCAACCACTACACCATTCGCGACGGCCGACTCTCCACAAAGAAAAAAGACCTCTTCAAAGAAGACCCGAACCACCTCCTCACCCTCTTCGCCACCTGCCAACAATACGAAGTCACCCCCTCGCCATCCCTCCGAAAACTAATCAAGGAACATTGGAGCCTCATCGACAAATCCTTCCGCTACCGATCTGAAAACCGAGACACCTTTCGCGAAATTCTCGAACACAAAGGTCAAGTCGCCCGCACCCTTCGACTGATGCACCGTAGCGGAGTTCTCGGTCGCTTCCTCCCAGAATTCGCCCCGCTCGACTGCCTTGTCCAACACGAATTCTTCCATCGCTACACCGCTGACGAACACACCCTCAGATGCATCGATCAACTCGATGCTCTCATGGACGACGAATCGGCAGAACGACAAATCTACCGTGACCTCTACCTCAAACACCCTGACCCATACGCCCTCTTCACCGCACTGATTCTTCACGACACCGGACGAGCCGAAAACGTTCGCGAACACATTGATGGCTCTGCCATCCTGGCAGCTCGACTCTGTAAACGACTCCAAATCACCGGCGGCCGACGCGCTCTCATCATGTTCCTCGTCGACCACCACCTCACCCTCTGGCGCTTCGCCACGAAAAAAAACATCGACGATCCCGAAGTCATTAGTGAATTCGCCTCCATCATGCGAGATCGCCACCGCCTCGATGCCCTCCTCCTCTTCACCTATGCCGACTCCAATGGAACCAACGAAGAAGCCTGGTCGCCCTGGAAAGAAACTCTCATCCTTCAACTTTACCGAAACACCCAACAATTCCTCCTCCAATCCGACACCCCAGACCAAAACGAAGTCTCCTCCCTCAAAGAAATTCTAGCCGAAATCAAAACCACCCTTCACAAAAAATATCACCTCACTTTCGACGAACACGTCAACCTCATGCCTAAGCGCTACTTCCGATACCGCGCTAAAAGAAGCATCACCCAACACATCATCGCCCTCTCAAAATACCAAGACCTCCGGCAAAAAAATCCAGACACCCCATTCGAAGCCTCCGTCCACTGGATCGAACGCCCCCAGTATGGATACACCGAACTCATCATCGCCACCCACGACACCCCACGCCTCCTCGAAAAAATTTCCTGCGTTCTCGCCTCACATTCACTCAATATCCTCTCCGCCGACGTCTATACTCGTCCCGACAACATCGTCCTCGACCTCTTCCGCGTCTGCACCGATCAACTCAAAGCCCTCACTGACAAATCCAAACAACAATCCGTCACCGAATCACTCTACAAGATCAACAAAGTCCAAGACTACGACCCCACCAAATACCTCCGCAAAAAAACCAACTACCTCAAACCAGAAACCCAACAAGTCGTCCAATTTCCAGTCCGCGCTTTTGTCAGCAACGAACTCGACCCCCACTTCACCGTCATCGAACTTCAAGCCCTCGACCGCATCGGACTCCTTCACGACGTCCTTCGTACCGTGAATGATCACGACCTCAGAACCGTCCATGCGCGCATTTGCACCGAAAAGGGAGCAGCCCTCGATTCCATCTACGTCTCCACCCAAGACGGAAAAAAACTCACCGACCCCAACTCCCTTCAATCACTCGAAAAATCCCTCAAAACCCTTCTTTTGGAATAAGACCATTTCTTGTGCCAAAAGAAATCAACATCACTCCTGGGATACCCCAATCCGCACAAATAACTTCTCAGGAATCTCCCCAGAAATTTCACCCACAACCGTAGCCATCCCACTCCCAACGCTTGCTTGATCTACCCCCAGCGTCACCGTCACCCCCTCCCCATCAGACTGGCCACTCGGATAAAAATTCTCCAAATCCCTCGCCCAATAATAGTTCACCACAAGATCACATGCCATTTCCTGATTCTGGGGATGAGTAAACTGAAACGAACTCCCGGACATATTCAAGTTCGACACCCCTTCAGAAACAACAGTCGGATCGGTCCCAAAAAGGTTCTCAACCCCATTGAATAGCCCATCCCCATCAGGATCATCATTCAATCCACCAGCACTCCCAACCCCTGGATAACCCAACATC
>JAHDGN010000329.1:0-1408 GCA_020627645.1 Akkermansiaceae bacterium | reverse complement strand
CAGAACCAACCCGCTTCAACACCCCACCTCCGAAATTACAAACGTAAAAATCCCCCACATGATCCACCGCAATACGATAAGGCGAAATCGCGGGATACCCACTCCACCTCTTCCACTCCCAACTATTTCCATCAAGATCACCACACTCAAACACCCCAGAAAACACCTCCAATCCCGGATTAAGAAACGTGTCTCGAACCGTAATAATCATCTTCTCAACCGCCACCCCATTCTCCCCCTCAACCAAATGAAGGTCACTCACCCCACCCTCAAAAAATCGCGTCCAGTTCACCCCATCATCAGTCGTCCTAAAAACCCCACCCGGAATCATCGGCACCGTTCCATTACCTGGATACGTCTGAGTCGCAACGTAATAGGTATTTGGATCAGTTGGGTGAAAAGCAACATCCGTCAAATACTGCACATCCGTCCCCTGCCACTGCGGGGGAGTTTTTAACACCCAATCAGTCCCACTATTCTCACTCACATAAAGTCCCCCAGCCCAGATCCTCCCATCACCTCGCCTCACCGCCGTCGTCATCGCAAAGAGACGCCCCTCCCCAGCTCGCCCCACCCGCAAAGCATGCCGATTTAATGAATTGATCCCCGTATTCTTCTCCGTCCAGGTCGCCCCATCATCAACACTCACATAAAATCCCTGACCAAACATCGCCGCCCAAAGAGTTCGACTTCCCTCACTCGGATCAGAATCCAAGCTGACCTCTGGACTGGGATCCAAAAACAAATTCGTACAAATCGAATTCGATGGCAACCCCGACTCTCCTCCTTCCACCACCGTCATACTCGTAAAGTGATCCGACGACCGAGCAATAAAGCTCCGATCAAGTTTGTTGGGATCCTCACTCTTAATCCAATTCCAAGTCGGAATATCATGCCTCCTTCCCCCGCCAACCCACACTTTCGGTTGACCACCCCCACTCAATGCCGTCGGATCAGCCACCACAGAATAGACATTGTTAAATGCCGCCCCACTTGTCACCGAATCAAACCCGGGCACCTCCTCCCAATTCGTCTTCTTCCAACTTACTCCACTGTCACTCGAAATGAAAAAAGTAAAATCTGTCGACGCTTGATAACGAAACTGTGGCGCGACCAACGGCACCGTGTAGGCCCAAATCGACATCACCGGAATCCCCCCGCCCACCGTATTCTCCAGTTAGCTCCTTCGCCGCCTGATTGACCCATTGATACTCTCCACCCAAAATCACCCCCTTCAAAACTCCCCCCTTCGAACTAAACACCACATCCGGATCTTCTGGATCCACAAAAACACAGTCCGGCTTCTGACACCACAGCCAATCATTGTCGGTCTGCCACGTCTGATTCGTATTGTTATTAATCCGACAATTAAATAGACTCCATTTTATACTTCAGCAGCACAGTATTC
>JAHDGN010000328.1:865-4204 GCA_020627645.1 Akkermansiaceae bacterium | reverse complement strand
CGCCAAGCTCGTCTGCCCCATCTCCCCCCACATCTTCCCCTCGATCCTCGGCTGCGCGACCCCCCTTGCCAACAAATCCTCGGTAAAATCCTGCTCTACCGGCATCCGCCACCAACCAGTCCCCCCCAACAATCCCAACCCCAACAACCACTTCACGACCTTGCGCATCCTCATCTTCATAACTCCTTATCAGAAAACACAAACCAAGAGATCACCACATAAATCCCCACATACAGCCCCGTTAACCCTAACAATTTCCCCACATCACCCATCACAATCTCCTGAGCCCGAGCCGCCCCATCTGCCACCGCTTCATAAAGCTGAAAATCAGGAAAAACGACCGAAATCAAGGTCCCCAACACCCGATCCGCCCACGTCAATTCTTCGCCCATTTCCTGTGACCGAAAAATTCCATCCCGCGCAATCGACTGAAACGAACCAATCACCCAAACCATCACACTCGTCGCAATCGTAAAAATCGTCGAATTCGAAAAAGTCGAAATCAACAACGCCACCGCCGCAATCACACACGCCCTCAAAAAATGAGCCAACACCCCCGCCTGTAAATTCCAAGTCGACCCGTGTTCCGCCAACTCCCTCTTCACAACCTCCGCCTCCTCAGGCCCCACCTTCATAACCTTCATCAACTCGATCATCTCCGCCAATTTCGCCTCCGCTCGAAAATGCAACGTCAACACCAACAACAAATCCATCACCAACACCGCCACCCCAATCACCACCACCACTCCCAAGAGCTTGCCTACCAAATAATCCAAACGAGGCACCGGTTTACACAAAATCGAATACAAAGTTCGATCCTCTACATCGCCGGGGATCAACAACGCCGTCGCCACAATCGCAAACAATGACGAAAAGACCATCATCGTCCCCAAACACCAACTCTTATGAGCCCTCAACTCCTGCTCAGGCAACAACATATCCGGCCCGTTAAACCAAAACCCATCCACAAACTGCAAACCAATGAACAATAGTGCGATCGGTATCAAAAAATAAAACACCTTCATCCGCACCAACTGCGTCACCGTGCTCCCTGCAATCACCCACATTTTCCGTGGCGAAAAAAACAAACTCTGACTCATCCCAATTTCAATTATTTCAACTCACTAATCACGACTCTCCTCCCGTCTCTCTCAAGAACACCCCCTCCAATGTCGTCCTTGCCCGTCCAGCCGAAACCATCTCAGCCCCATGAGTCACCCGCACTAAAGCCCCAATCTGCTCCAACAATTCCGGCGGAGCATCCCTCAACACCAACTCAACTTCGTTTTCCACCGCCAACAATTCGTCCAAACTCCCCTCATTCACCAAACGCCCACCACTAATAATCCCAACCCGATCACACACCTCCTGCACTTGTTCTAACAAATGTGAACACAAAAACACCGTCTTCCCACGCTCCTTCAAACCAAATATCAAATCCCGAATCTCTCGTGACCCAGCCGGATCCACCCCCGCTGTCGGCTCATCCAAGACCACCAAACTCGGATCCTGAACCAACGCCTGAGCCAATCCCACCCGCTGCAACATCCCCTTCGAATATCCTCTTAATCGACGATCCCGCGCCTCCCACAACCCCACCAACTCCAACAAATCATCTACCCGATCTCTCAAAACTCGCCCCCTCATCCCACACAATTTCCCAAAAAAATTCACCGTCTCCCGACCCGACAAATGCCTATAAAAATAAGGAGCCTCGGGCAAAAAACCCACCTCACTGCGAGAATCCACCTTGCTTGAATCCCGCCCAAAAACAGCACATCGTCCCCCCGTCGGCTTCAACAAACCTAAGACCGCCTTCATTGTCGTCGACTTTCCCGACCCATTCGGACCAATCAACCCATAAACCTCCCCGGGCTCAATCCTCAACGACACCCCATCCACCGCCCGCACTCGCTTCCCGCGAATCGAACCCTTAAAATCTTTTACCAAACCATCAACCTCAACTGCCGCAAAGTCAGACATCACCAGAAAACTACCTCCCCGCCATCCCAACGCAAGCCCCACCAACAAGATCCGTCAAAATCCCCCCTTAACCAAAGCCCCTCAATCCTCCCAGCCCAACCACTTCCGCGAAGTTCCGTGCCTTCCGTGGTTCCACCCCCCTCAACCTAAGTCCCTCAACCACGCATCTATGGCCATCTATGCAATCTCTGATTCCCAGAAACCAAAAGCCCAAACGCCACTCTCGCAAATACCTGACAGCTCGTTACAACCAAACCACCTAATTATAAAAGCCAACTTTTCACCGACTGCTAACCTCTCAATGTCACGAAACAGTTTATCGAACGGATCGGACACGTGAAAAGAGAATCTTTCACACCTACGAAATCCAAACCGCAAAAGCCGCGCCACCAAATGCGCGGCTTTTGTATTTCCCCCAGCTCCCATTACAACAATCCCCGCAAATTATACGAGCATTCTCAGCTCAATGAGTTACAATCCTCAACGCTATGAAAAAACTCATCACCATGATCTCCGCTGCCTTCGCAGCGCTCATGCTACCCAGTTGCCTAGAGACCACCACAACTATCAACGTCAACAAAGACGGCACCGGAACCATCCGCCAAAAAATCGTGATCTCTGGCGAAATAGCTCAAATGGCCAACAAGCCAGACGAAGCGGCAGGACATTTCAAAGACGAAGCCGCCAAATTTGGAGAAGGTGTCACCTTCGTTGGAGTGAAAAAACTCGACCTTAGTGATGACAAATTTGGCCTCCAAGTCGACTTCAAGTTTGATGACATTAACAAACTTTCCATCGACCCGAATACGGGCATGAACATGGGAGGACAAGGTCAACCCAAAGCGGAATCTGTCACCCCATTCACCTTCAAACTAGAAAAAGACACCCTCACCGTCACCAACAACGCCGCCAAGATCGTCGAAAAAGCCGAAGAAGAGGCTGACGATATCGCAAAGCAACTGGCAGATGGCATGAACCCCCTCAACCCCGACGGCATGATGTTCAAAAAATTCAAAGAAGAAGGCGCAGCCAAAGGCGTGAAAATTTCCCTAGTCATGAACTTCCCAGGAGGAATTGCCGAGACCAACGCATCAAATTCTAAAGACAACCAAGTGACTCTTGCTGAAATGGATTTTGAAAGAATCATGAACCAAGAAGATAAACTTCGTAAACTCAACAAACTCAAAGCCAATCAGACCAAAGAGCGGGGCGAGCTTATCAAAGAAATCGATGGCCTCCATACCGAGACTGCTTCGGAATTCACCGTCAAACTCAAGTAAACCAATTCATCAATTCACCTCAAAAACCGCGCCTACGGGTGCGGTTTTTTATTCCTGACGCCCCACCTTTCCCAAG
>JAHDGN010000328.1:0-855 GCA_020627645.1 Akkermansiaceae bacterium | reverse complement strand
AAACGTCAAAATCAAGAAGCCAACAAATGCAAACAGAAACAAATTGTTCACCAGAAGCAGCCACTTCCCTCTTCGAATCACCTTCCCCACAGCCTCATCATTTCCCTCTTTGACCGAAACCACCAACTCGCCAACCATCGCTTGGATGTGGCTGGATGAAACCAATAACCAAATGATCGCGACCACCAATGGGACAACCCTCAGAATAAATAATCCGATTCTCATCTCACACAAACTCCCCCCTCAAAACCGAATCAGCAACATCACCATGACAAATACCGCACGTGCGGATGAGTTCAAATTACCGACCTTTCACCTTCCCCTTGCTTCCCTTCGAAAACCAGCGGTAATGGCCCGTCAGCGGAAACTGAAACAGCACATCCTCCTCAACCGCCCCACTTCCAATATTATGGATCACCATTGGATTTCCACTCCTCCCAATCTTATCCGAAACAATCATAATATGAGGAAGCTTCCCACTCACCGTGCACGTCACTAAATCTCCCGGCTGAAACCTCTCCTTCGTTTTCACCACTTTCAAAGACATTCCCTTCCGTTCAAAGTACCTTCGCAAATTCGGCACCCGGCGATGATCAATATTCCTATCTGGTCGCTTCAGCCCCCACCTCTTTGGATACTTACTAAAATTTCTCTTCATATCCAGGTGAACCAACTTCTGCAAATCGAACCCCTTTTTTCTCAGAGCCCTCACCACAACATCGGTACAAACACCTCGCTCCTTCGACACATCACCATTCGGGTATTTCATCGCCACATAGGTTCCATCATAAATCGTCGTGACCCCAATCTGCTTCCTAGCCTCAACAACCAAACTCTTTCCCTCCTTAAAATCCA
>JAHDGN010000327.1 GCA_020627645.1 Akkermansiaceae bacterium | reverse complement strand
GCTAGTCGAATGATGAAGACATGGACCAAGTCGGCCGACGGGCAAACCGTCTCGTCAAAAGACCTCCACCTTTCCCCTGAAGAAGGCTCCTCCTCTGCGGATGGCCATAGTCTATGGAAAATCCTAAACCCCACCACCATCGAAATTGATGGCATCCGCTACAACTGGAGCAAAAGATCTCCATCCCTCAAAAGCTCTCCCGACCCCAAATCCGGCCACTATCATGAAATCCAACTCCCCATTCTTCTGCAAAATTGAATCCGCACATCGTTAAAAAGTCCGGATAAAGAGAATTTTCCAGTATCCCGCCCCTACAAAAACAAAGTCATTTCAAAAAACTGACGAGACGAAAGAAGAGAGTCGATACCAGCATCTCTTTTACCAAGGGCCATGCATCTTCCCAAGATCGCGAATCCTGTACAGGAAAAAGAGCGGGGGTCCCCCCCCGCTCTTCACACCTACGATCCCAATCGCAATGGATTGTGTTATCTAACCTAGGAAGCTTTTCTCGAAAGAAAAGCCACTGTCGGCTTCTCTTTTTTATGCAGCCTTTTGCGCATCTTTTCAAGAGCAATATTTTGCAATTGGCGAATTCTTTCCCTCGTCACTCCAAATTTATCCCCCACTTCCTCCAAAGTAAGGGGAGTTTTGCCGCCCAAACCAAATCTCTCCTCAATAATTTTTGCCTCCCTTTCATCAAGAGTTTCCAACAATTCCTCCACCTGATGATGCATATTTTTCTCAGAAAGTGCCTCAAATGGGTTCACTGCCCTCTCATCACCAATGATTTCCGAATAACTTGAGCTATCTTCGTCGCCAATAGGAGCATCCAAAGATGTGGGCCTCATCGCAGCCCTCTTCAACATCGCCAATTTCCGGCGCGGAATCCCTGTTTCTTCACACAATTCCTCGTCAGTCGGCTCACGACCAAAAACTTCCGTCAAGACCGTCGTGATTCGGCGTAATTTAGCAATCTTATCCACCATATGGACCGGAAGGCGAATCGTCTTACTCTGATTAGCGAGAGCTCTCTTAATTGACTGCTTAATCCACCAAGAGCCATAAGTTGAAAGTTTTCCTCCTTTTGCTGGATCAAATCGATCCACCGCCTTCATCAGGCCAATGTTTCCTTCCGAAATCAGATCCGCCAACGGAAGACCATAATTGGAGTAATCCTGAGCAATTTTCACCACCAAGCGAAGGTTCGCATTAATCATTTTTGTCCTCGCCTTCTTATCTCCCTTCTTAATTCGAGCAGCCAACTCAATTTCTTCTTCTGGAGACAGAAGAGCAGGTCGACTGATTTCCTGCATGTAGATCTTTAAACTGTTTTCCGAATCGTATCGCGAATACTGTATCTGTTTTGGTTTTTGTGCCGTTTTCATAGTTTTGGGGGGTTCCATTGCTGAGCTCACACTCATTTGTCCTCACGAAGGAGTTACAATGTAAACTCGTGTATATGCATTGTTGTGACGTTTGAGAAACGTTTTTTATTCTGAAATATTTGAATAAATTCTGTTTTTTTTCGGAACTGACTGAAAACCAGTCCCCAAACCACCACCCGAGCACAAAAAAAACCGGGCGAAAAATTCGCCCGGTTGCTGATTCTATAATACTAAAATCTAAATCTTTTAGGATCCTAAAAGAACAAGAACCTTACATCATGCCACCCATTCCACCGTGATCATGGGAATGTCCAGCATCTGCAGGCTCAGGCTCAGGGATATCAGTAATCAAAGCTTCCGTGGTCAACAAGAGACCAGAGATCGAAGCCGCATTCTGCAAAGCAGAACGAGTCACCTTAGTTGGATCAACGACACCAGCCTCAATCAAGTCAACATATTCGCCAGTCGCAACGTTGTACCCAACATTACCTGACTCATTCTTGACGTGCTCGACAATCAAAGCACCTTCGATTCCCGCATTCGCAGCAAGCTGACGCAATGGAGCCTCAATCGCAGCACGGATAATTCCAGCACCAGTGGCTTCGTCGCCCTCCAAACCAAGATCACCAATCTGGTTAGTCGCACGAATCAGAGCCGTGCCACCACCAGGAACGATCCCTTCTTCAACAGCAGCGCGAGTGGCATGAAGAGCATCCTCAACACGAGCTTTCTTCTCCTTCATTTCAGACTCAGTCGCAGCTCCAACATTGATCACTGCCACACCGCCAGCGAGCTTAGCAAGACGCTCTTGCAACTTCTCACGATCGTAATCTGAAGTCGTATCAGCAATCTGCTTGCGAATCTGATTCACCCGACCACTGACAGCCTCAGAACCACCTTCACCTTCAACAATCACAGTCTCTTCTTTGCTGATCGTAATCCGCTTGGCCTGACCAAGGTCATCCAACTCAATGTTCTCAAGCTTGATCCCAAGATCCTCAGTAATGCAACGTCCTCCAGTAAGGATCGCAATGTCTTCCAACATCGCCTTACGACGATCGCCAAATCCAGGAGCCTTAACCGCTGCAACATTCAACGTACCACGAAGCTTGTTCACCACGAGAGCCGCAAGAGCTTCACCCTCGACGTCTTCAGCAATAATCAAAAGTGGCTTCCCAGTCTTCGCAATCTTCTCAAGCACAGGGAGAAGGTCCTTCAAATTAGAAATCTTCTTCTCGTGAATCAAGATATAGGCGCTCTCCAAGTTACAATCCATGGACTCCGAATCGGTCACAAAGTATGGAGAAAGGTAACCCTTATCGAACTGCATCCCTTCAACCACATCCAACCCAGTCTCGATTCCTTTCGCTTCTTCAACGGTGATCGTTCCATCCTTACCCACTTTGTCCATCGCCTCAGCAATGATCCCACCAATTTCAGAATCCCAGTTAGCAGATACGGTAGCAACCTGCTCAATCTCTTTAGACTCAGAGACCTCTTTAGAAATTTCCTGAAGCTGAGCCACAATTGCTTCAGCCGCTTTCAAGATTCCACGCTGAAGGCGGATTGGGTTCGCACCGGCAGTCACATTGCGAAGACCTTCTTTGTAGATCGCCTCAGCAAGAACTGTCGCAGTAGTCGTTCCATCACCAGCAATGTCAGAAGTCTTTGAGGAGACCTCCTTGATCAGCTGAGCACCCATATTCTCATACGGATCTTCAAGCTCGATCTCCTTCGCCACAGAAACACCATCCTTGGTCACAGTTGGAGATCCGAACTTTTTGTCCAAGATCACATTACGTCCTGCAGGCCCAAGAGTCGCCTTCACCGCACGAGCAAGTTTCTCGACACCACGAAGGAGAGTCTGGCGAGCTGCCTCATCAAATTGAAGTTGTTTAGCCATTTTATTGTTTGTTTAGAGTTTTTTAATTGAGATCAAAATTAGTCAGCAAGGACTCCGAGAATATCGGATTGAGAAAGAATCAAGAGATCTTCTCCATCAATCTTCACATCAGTGCCGCCATACTTGGAAATGAGCACCTTGTCTCCGACGTTGACATCAAAAACGATGTCCTTTCCGTTCTCATCAGTGCCGCCTGTTCCAAGAGCAGTCACTTCTGCTTCCTGAGGTTTCTCCTGTGCAGAATCAGGAAGAACAATCCCTCCAGCGCTCACTGCTTCAGCTTCAAGCCGCTTCACAAGAACGCGGCTGCCAAGTGGTTTAATACTAGCCATAGTTTCGTTTATTTTTTGTTTTTTGTGGTTGGTTTGCCCGAACCCGGGCGAAATCTTTTTTCTTTCGAAAGTTTATTTTTCTGAATCAACAACTTCCGCATCAACAACTTTCCCTTTCGCCTGGCGTGGCTCCTCAGACCCTTCAGCCCCAGCATCAACATCAGGACCAGCCCCGCCCATATCAGGCATCTGGGCCCCAGCCGCCTGAGCCGCTTGCGCAAGCTCACCAAGAGACTTTTCAAGATCCTCAGAAGTGGACTTAATTTGATCCAAATCGTCAGCCTTCAACGCCCCTTTCACGGCATCCAGCTTTCCAGTCAACATCTCCTTCAACTCCGCAGGAGCATCCTCTGGTAATTCACCAAGCTGCTTTTCAACCTGATAAACCATTCCCTCAGCCTTGTTCTTCACGTCAACGGCTTCAGCCCGCTTCTTATCTTCTTCCGCATGCGCCTCCGCCTCACGCTTTGCCTTCTCAATCTCCTCTTCAGAAAGACCACTAGATCCCTCGATCGAAATCTTTTGCTCCTTGCCCGATTTTTTATCCTGAGCAGAAACATGCAAAATACCATTCGCATCAATATCAAAGGTCACCTCAATCTGAGGC
>JAHDGN010000326.1:1667-4230 GCA_020627645.1 Akkermansiaceae bacterium | reverse complement strand
GGGTAAGAACATCGTCGACCCCAACGAAGGGCCACGCGGAATGATCGTCACCTTATGCAAGGGATCCGTATGATCACAAATTTCATTCAAGATCGCATGACCGGCCTCATGGTAAGCTGTATTTTTCTTCTCTTTATCAGACAATGCCAGGCTTCTCCGCTCTCTTCCCCACCTCACCTTATCCCTCGCTTCTTCCAACTCAGCCATCCCCACCGCTTTAATCCCCTTGCGTGCTGCTAACAATGCCGCCTCATTGATCAAGTTCGCCAGCTCCGCCCCCGAGAACCCAGGAGTCCCTCTAGCAATCACCGCTAAATCAACTTCGGTCGATACTTTAATTCTCTTAACGTGAACCTCCAAAATCTGCTCACGCCCCTTCACATCCGGCAAAGACACCGTGACCTGACGATCAAATCGTCCCGGACGCAACAATGCTGGATCCAAAACGTCAGGACGGTTCGTCGCCGCGATAATAATCACCCCTTCCTGAGTATCAAAACCATCCATCTCCACCAAAAGCGCGTTCAAAGTCTGCTCTCGTTCATCGTGACCACCACCCATTCCATGACCACGATGACGACCCACTGCATCAATCTCGTCAATAAAGACCAAACACGGTGCATGCTTCTTCCCCTGCTCAAACATGTCTCTCACCCGGCTCGCCCCGACCCCCACAAACATCTCCACGAAATCCGAACCGCTAATCGAGAAAAACGGCACGTCAGCCTCACCTGCAATCGCTCGGGCCAACAAGGTCTTTCCTGTTCCCGGAGGACCCACCATCAAAATCCCCTTCGGAATATTACCACCCAACGCCTGAAACTTCCGCGGATCCTTCAAAAAGTCCACAATCTCAAACAATTCCTCCTTCGCCTCCTGAATCCCAGCCACATCCTTAAATGTCACCTTCTGCTGATCCATCGTAAGCATCTTTGCCTTCGACTTCCCAAAATTCATCGCCCCACGTCCTGCAGACTTCATCTGATGACGGAAAAGGAAGAAAATTAGCGCAATCAATAACAACACTGGCAAGAAACTCATCAAAATCCGGCCAAAGGTATTATCCTGGGTTCTCATCGCGATTTTTGAATTCCCCAGAACCTGTAATTTATCGCGCATCACCAACGCGTTCAATTTCACCACAAACGGCTCCAACACCTTACTCTTGTCTTGCTCACTCTTAGCCTGCTTCGACTTTGCGATGAGCTCCTTCCCCGAAAAGAAGTCCGGATCACCCCGAACCGCAAAGACAACCGCACGATTCGTCCCCTTCTCACGCATCACCTGAAACTCACGATTCACTCCCACCACCAATTTGCTATCAGCCAACAACCCCCTCAATTCCGCAAATTTCACCCGTTCAGAATTCTCGAAACCCTCCGGGACCTGATCCACCCACTTCAATTTTTCCCCAAATGTATCATTCAAATCTTCCCCCTCAACATCGACCTCGATCGATGACTGAACCTTTTTCTCATTTTTCCACCCCTTGATCAGACTCTCATTTTGACTATAGTAACCCAACAACTCCGCTCGGGTTTCCCCAGAAAAGGTCACCAGCTCTAACTTTCCTTTCGGAAAAGCGTCAGTGGTGTTTCGGAGGACCCTTCCCTCTAGGAGAGCTTGCCTGAACTCTGGATAACTTAGGTTCTTTCGGGCTTTGTCACCTCCCCCGCCCATCGCCAGAAAAATGATCGCCAACGCAATCGTTAAGAGAATGACCACCTTCCAGTTGAAGCCCTTCGGCTGAGACTGCTGCCCCTCCTTGGGGTCACGAGGTGATTCTGGAGATCCTTGTTCTGACATAATGTTAAAATAATGCCGGATATTTCAAACCCTCCGGCACGGGAAACTAACTCAAGATAACGGAATGAAAATGCCTTTTTTATCTCAACCCCACTCTCCTACCCCCAAAAAACGACCATCCCGAACAAAAAAACCTGCCCGGAAAGAAAGTCCGAACAGGTTCCGGTAAATCATCAGCGCCAAATTATTCCTCTTCGGACTTAGCTTCCTCTTGAGAAACTTCTTCCTTCTTCTCTTCAGCTTTGGGCTCCTCTTTAACTGGCTCTTCCTCCACTTTAGGTTCCTCAGCAGGCTTTTCTTCAGCCTTCACCTCCTCAACGACAGCCTCTTCAGCTTTCACCTCCTCGACCTTGGCGGCTGCCTTCTTAGCTGCCTTTTTCGCAACTTTTTTAGCCGCCTTCTTTGCAACTTTCTTCGCAGCTGCTTTCTTCGCAGGCTTTTCCACCTTAGGTTTCGGAGCCGAAGCAGCAGCTTGGGTTCGCTCAGATTTGCGCTTGAGATACTGCTTACGACGACGACGCTTAAGACGGACTTTAAGATTTTGACCCATAGGTTTTGACTCGTTTAGAGGCGCGGGTCTAGGTCCTATCCCCCTAATGATCAAGCAAAAAGCGCGACCTGTTCTTGAACACCATGCTCAACTGACCTTTTCTTCCCCCATGCCAGGACTAATTATCAAACCCAGAGCACGCATTTTCCATGGTCACGAATGGGTCTACTCGTCCGAAATCCAAAAAACCTTTGGCAATCCCTCTCC
>JAHDGN010000326.1:0-1657 GCA_020627645.1 Akkermansiaceae bacterium | reverse complement strand
GGAGACCTCATCACTCTCAAAGACTTCAAAGATCGACCACTAGGCGTCGCCATCTACAACCCAAATTCCCAAATTGTCGCCCGACGAATCTCCAGACGAAAACAAAAACTTGATCTCGAATTCTTCAGCCGCCGAATCGAACAAGCCGTCAAATACCGCGACTCCCTAAACATCGACCCCAAACTCCGCCGTCTCATCTGGTCTGAATCCGACGGGCTCCCAGGAATCATCGTGGACCAATTCAACGACCACCTCGTCCTACAAACCACCACCCTAGCAATGGATCTCAGAAAAGATCTCATTGTCGAAGCTCTCAATTCCCTCCTCAGCCCCGTATCCATCACCCTTCGCAATGATTCTTCCATGCGCAAACCCGAAGGCCTCACCGAAGAAATCACCACCCTGCAAGGCCCGCCTCCCCAGCCCTTCACCGTGAGCCACAACAAATCCATCTTCGAAATCGATCCCACCAACGGCCAAAAAACCGGGCTCTACCTCGACATTATGGACAGCTACCAAAAAGTGGCCCAACTCACGCCTGGCAAAAAGGTCCTCGATGTCTTCTGCAACCAAGGAGGATTCTCCCTCGCATGCGCCCTCTCCGGCGCCTCCTCCGTCACCGCCGTCGATATCTCCGAGGACGCTACCAGCGCAACTTCCAGAAACGCTTCCCTCACCGGCGTTGATATCAACGTCATCACCGCCAACGCCTTCGATTTTCTCCGCAAACACGATGAAACTTACGACCTCATCATCCTCGACCCACCGTCGTTCACTCGAAACAAAAAGACCCTAAACGATGCCATGAGAGGCTACAAAGAGATCCATCTCCGAGCCCTTCGCATGCTCAACCCTTCGGGCATTCTCGCCACCTTCTGCTGCTCACACCACGCCACCCGAGAAGTCTTTCTCGATTCAGTTCAACGAGCCGCAGTCGACGCCAAAAAAACCCTTCGCCTCATCGACCAGCACAGCCAGCGCCTCGACCACCCAATCATCCCAACCATTCCCGAAACCGAATACCTCAAAGGCTTCACTTTCCAACTTGCTCCAAATCGATAGTAAAACGATTCCATGAATAAAAAATTAGTCACTCTCATCCTCCTAGTCACCATACTTGCCGGAACCGCCGTCTACTTTTTTAGACAACAACCTAAACAAATCATCAATCGACAAGTCGACACCCTCCTCGAACACATTCAGCATAAAAAGGTCTCCCTTCGCCAATCTGAGGACCTCAAAAATGCGCTCGAAAAAACCCTCGCCACCCAAGTCATCATCGCAGGTGATCCCCCCATTCCAAACGATACCCTCACCCGAGACGAAATCGTCAACCAAATCAAAAATCTTCACGACCTAACCACCTCCGTTCAATTCATCGAAACAGATCGCCAAATTCACGTTCTACAAGATGAAGCACTCGTCACTCTCTCCGGAGAAGCCAAAGCTTCAGCAGGCCCCAACTTTCGACACTCCCTCCCCCTCACCATCACCCTCAACTTCAAAAAATCCCCCACCTGGCGGATCACTGCCATCAATACAACCGGCCCATAGCCTCTGCCCCATTCAAATCGTTGCTTGATCAACTTCCCCCAGTAACTTTCTCACCAAAACCTCATCCTCCACCAACTGCTCAGCCACCGCCCTCGCTTCCCGA
>JAHDGN010000325.1:2837-4234 GCA_020627645.1 Akkermansiaceae bacterium | reverse complement strand
GATGATTTGAGGAGAAGGATGGTGAAGAGGATGAGCCAGGGGGTAGCGAGAGTGATTTGTTGGTAAAGGGATTTGGGGAAGATGGCGAGGTGGTCGGTGCCTTTGGGGTTCTTGAGCTGGATGCCGGGGAGGTTTTTGAGGAGCTTTTCGGGATTTCCTCCGTGGGCTTGGTAGCGGTAGGCCCAGAGGGCGGCCTGGCCGGGGTTACCGAGTTGGTTTTCGAGAACGGAAAGATTGTGGAGGAGTTCGGGCGAAGGAGAGGTTTTTAGCTGTTGGTGGGTTGGGTTGGGTTGCTTGGAGGGGGGGGGGGTGGAGGAGGATGAGGGCGAGGATGAAAAGGGGGGCGAGGGTTTTGAGGAGCTGGAGGATCTTGTTTTTTTTGTCTTGCGGGATTGGGGTGCTGGTTTGGTCGGGGCGGAAGCAGATTTCGTCTCGGTGTTTTTGGAGCTGAGTGAATTCGGGTCCAGTGGCCCGGTATTTAATTGCAAGGTTGTTGGCGGTGATGAGGAAGTCTTTTTGGTCGTGGGCTATGGATTCGAGGTGGGAGAGTTCGGAGGCGAATTGTCGGGCGGGTTGTTTTTGAGCGTTGAGTATGGCGAGTCGATTTTTGACAAAGAGGCCGAGGAGGAGGGCTGCGATTGAGGCGGGGAGGAGGTGCCAGAGCCAGGGTGGGAGTTTGGAGGAGGAAAAGGTTTTCAGTGGGCGGTTGGAAGGAGCCAGGAGGGGGAGGTTCGTTGAGATCATTGGGGTGGTTGTTATTGGTGGGTTGTCGGATGAAGGTGGGGTACCGGTGATGGTGATGGGGCGGGTGGGAGAAGTGAGGGTGCGGTATTGTTCGAGAAGGGGGTCGAAGAAGGAGAATTGGTAGGTGGGGATTTGGGTGGTGAGTTTGAGGGGGCGGATGACTTGGGAGAAGTTGAGCGTGGCAGTAGAGCTTCGTCGTTCGCTACCGACGGGAGCGGCGATCATGTCGAAGTGTTTCCAGGTTTGTTGTGGGTTGATGATTTGAGGTCCGGGGAATTGGTCGATGTTTCCGGTGCCGCTGATTTGGGCTTGGATGGTGATGGGGGTGTTGAAGTCGGTTTCGATCGGTGTGGGGAGAATCGACATCGAGAAGTTGCCGACGGCTCCTTGGAATGAGGGGGGCGGGTTCTCGGGGAGTGGGCGTGCGTTGATGGTCGTGGCGGGGAATTCGAGTGGGATGGTGATGGTCTGCATTCGGAAGCCAATGCGTGAGGGGGTACGGATTTTAAAGGTGGGTTGGACTGTTCCGGGGCCGAGGGTGGTTACTCCGGGACGGAGGCAGTTGATGATGCTTTGGTAGGAGTAGGCGTGAAAGGTTCGGCCTTCGAGTTGGATATATCCGGTGCTTGATTGTTGTGGTGTGTTGAGGGTGA
>JAHDGN010000325.1:2490-2827 GCA_020627645.1 Akkermansiaceae bacterium | reverse complement strand
CAGGCCGCGATGCCGTCTTTCTGAAATTCGAGGATGTTTCCGTTTTCGAGTCTGGGAAGGAGTGGTTTTGCGGAGGGGATGTAGAGTTTGGCTTCGGTGCGAATGGCTTCGTCAACGAATGGTCTGGGGCGGTCGAGGAAGACTCCGGTGAGATAAGGAATGGGGTTCTTTTGGACTTCGGTTCCTTTGGTGGTGAGTGAGGAAGTGGGGTGGACCTGGAGGGTGATGGGTTGGAGGTTGATATCGTCTGGGTAGCCGGTGATTTTGAAGGTTGGGATGGTGTAAAGGCCTGGGCGAGTGGCGTGAACTGAGAAGGTGAACTGATTGACGATGAAGC
>JAHDGN010000325.1:0-2480 GCA_020627645.1 Akkermansiaceae bacterium | reverse complement strand
AGGAGGGCATTTTGTTGTTGCTCACGTTTGAAGGCGAGTCCGGGAACTTTGGGGAGATCTGGCCAGCCAATGATGTTGGTGTTTTGGGGGATGATGAGTGAGAGGGCGGCACGTTCCCCAACAATGAGATGGCGGGTGTGGATGATGAGAGAAGGTTTAGGGACAGAGTTTTGGGCGTAGGCCGAAGGGATGAGCTGGAGGCTCAGAAGGGTGAGAATGAGGATGGTTCGGGGAAGGATTCTCATGAGGTTGGCTTACCAGTCTTGTGCGGGGCGAGTGAATCGGCGGGGTTGGTAGCGAGGGGCTTTTCCTCCAAAATCAGCAAATTTTTTTAGGAGTCGGCGGGCGCGTTCTTCTTTGGTTTCGCCGGGGCGTTCCGATAGTTCGGTGTTTTGGGTTTCGTTTCCGTTGTCTTCTTTGTCGTCACCAGGGCGGGTTTTGTTTGGTTGAGGCTCTCCGCCGGGAGGTTTTTGGTTTCCAGCATCCTGGTCGGATTTGTTTCCATTTTGGTCCGAGTTTTCACCGTCTTCGGGTTTGTTACCGTCGTTGGGTGGTTGATCGCCGGGTTGTTGTTCTCCGTTGGGGCTCTGGTTGTTGTTGGAATCGGATTTGTTTGGTTGATCGTCTTCTTTGTTATTTCCGGGGTTTTGGGAGTTGGGGTCTTGGTCCTGTTTGTCGGTGTCTTGTTCTTTGTCGTTTGAATTGTCCTGGGGTTGATTTTGTTGTTGCTGTTGACTGAGGAGGTTGTCGAGTTGTTTGCGGATAGAGGCGAGGTTGTCGAGAGAGGGTTGGTGCTTGGGGGGGATGTCGATGCTGGATTGGAGATGTTCGATGGCCCCTTTCCAGTGTTTGATTTTGGTTTCGGTTTCGGTTTGGTTTCCGAGGTGGTAGAGGGTGGTGGCAAGGGAGTAGTGGGCGTTGCGGATGGTGGTTTGGTTGGTCGAGGTGAGGGCCTTGCTGAAGGAGTCGGCAGCTGCGTTGAGGTTGTTGCCTTTGAAGGCGGCGGAGCCAGCAGCGAGGTTAAATTGGGCGGCTCGATTTCCTGAGGTTTCTGAGGCTGCGTTGGAGAGATGTCGGTGGGCTTCGTCGTATTTCTTTTCCTTGAGGGCCTGGGCACCAAATGCTGCGGGGTTGGCTTCGGTGGGTTGGATGGAGAATCCAAGGATGATTGCCGCGACGGCGGGTTTGAGGGGGAGGTGTCGAACGAAAATGGAGGCCATGATGAGTATTATACCTGAAAAAAGGAACCATTTGTGCACATGTTTCGCAATTCTGATGTCGCGACCGTGTTCATGGTATTCGTCCATTTGGTCGAGAGCGATGTTGAGTTGGGAAAGAAATTGGGAGCCGATTCCTCGTGAATAGACGCCATTGGTTTGGGCGGCGAGTTGTTGGAGAGGTTCTTCGTTGAGGGTGGAGAAGACGGGGGCATTTTCGCGTGAGAGGAACTTTTGGTTTGGGTTACTGGGGTCTGGGATGAACTCTCCTTTGGTGGTGCCGATGCCGAGGGCATAGATAAAAACGCCTTTTTTGTTCGCTTCTTTGGCAGCTTCGGTGATGCCGGTGGCGGATTTTTCGCCGTCGCTGAGGATGATCATGATGTTAGATGACTGCCCGGAAGCATGGAGGAGTCTAGCGCCGGTGGTGACGGCTTTGGTGAGATTAGATCCTCCGTAGGGGATGTCTTCTGGGGTGAGGAAGTTGATGGTGTTTTTGACAAAATCGTGGTCGAGGGTGAGAGGGCAGGCGACGAGTGGTTCGCCCGAAAAGGCGAGGACGCCGACTCGGTCGTTGGGAAATTTTTCGAGGATTTCGAGCGTGGCGGCTCGGGCGGCATGGAGGCGGCTGGGGTTGAGGTCTGGGGTGGTCATGGAGCGCGAAACGTCAATACAGAAGAGGATATTGCGTCCATTGGCTTCAGGGGTGATCCATTCTTCTCCATTTTCGGGTTGGGCTACGGTGATGATGAGGGCGGCGGCACCGAAGAGGGCGAGGGCGAGTGAGGTGAAGTGGGACCAGGCGGGGAGTGGGTTGCTGAGTCGTTTGCGGAGGCGTGGGGCGAGGAGTTTTTTCCATTGGTCTCCTTTTTTGATCCAAGCGAAGAAGGCGCCGATTGCGATGAGGGGCAGGGCGATGAGGGCGATGAGGAGTGCGGGTTGTCCGAAGGTCATGGTTTGGCAGGGGGGCTGAGGGTGGTGGCGAGGAGGTAGCCGAGAACTAGGATGAGAGAAGCGCCTACAAACCAGGGGTAGAGTTCCTTCTTGATGGTCCAGGATTTGCTGGTGACTTCGGTTTTTTCGATCTGGTCGATACTGGCGAAGGCTTGTCGGAGTGAGGTGTAATCGGTGGCGTGGTAATAGTCGCCATTTGTGATTTGGGAGACTTTTTGAAGGGTTTCGGGGTCGAACTCCTGAGCGGTGTTACCGGCGAGTCGTCCTTCGGCTGAGCCAATCGCTACCGAGTAGATTTTGATTCCGAGG
>JAHDGN010000324.1 GCA_020627645.1 Akkermansiaceae bacterium | reverse complement strand
GTTCAAGGTGCACTCCTCGAGGCCATGCAGGAAAGAAAAGTGACCCTTGGTAATCAAACTTTCTCGCTCCCTACCCCGTTCCTGGTCATCGCAACTCAAAACCCGGTCGAACAATCTGGAACCTTCGAACTTCCTGAAGCCCAGCTCGACCGATTCATGCTCTGTCACCGTCTCGATTACCCTACCGCCGAAGACGAAGAAGAAATTCTTCGCCGCAACCTAAAACTTGGAGTAGCCAAAAAGGACGGCGGTGCCGTTGCTCGAACCGAGTTCGACTTGGTAACTGACGACGCCATCGGAACCCCCGAGGATCTGGCCGCCGCCATGGAAGCCACACACAATATTCATGTGAGTGATGTCTTCCTCAAACACACCGTCAATATCATCGAGCGAACCAGACAACATTCTGATCTTGAACTCGGTTGTTCACCCCGAGCTGGCATTTCCCTGCTCAAAGCATCCCGTGCTCGCGCCTTAATCCATGGCCGCGACTACGTGATTCCAGAAGACCTCTTTGCATTGGCCGAAGATGTTTGTCTCCACCGAATCAGACTGACCTACGAGGCACTCGCTGAAGGCAAAACGGCTAAGATGGTCCTCAACCAAATTCTTTCCGAGTCCCTCGCTTAACCCCCGGCCAGAATCAGCACGTGTCAAATACAGACACATCGGAGTTCGATCCGCAGCCACTTGATTCGAGGCAATTCTTCCTCGCAGTGAAGAAACTGGCAGACTCTCTATCATACGGAACCGACCGCTCACCATTTCTGGGACAAGGCCTCGAGTATGTCCAATCGCGGCCCTACGTCCCGGGTGACCCAGTCAAAACCATCGATTGGCGAGTCACCGCCAGAACCGGTAAGCACCACATCAAAGAATACGAATCCCCAAAAAGCCTCCCCGTCTGGTTCATCGTCGACACCTCCGCATCAATGACCGCCTCCTCTCGGCCAGTCTCGAAATATGAAATCGCGGTTCAGATCGCCGGAGGCCTCGCCCTCGCTTGTCTCGATCGAGTTTCTCCCGTCGGCATTCTAACTGGAGGTTCCCGCGACTTAAATATCACCCCCTCACTCTCCCGCGAAACTATCCTCCAATGGCTCCATCAACTCAGAAACCGCCGATTTGACGAATCAACTCAGCTGGGACAAAAACTCATCGCCCTGAACCCTTCCCTCAAAGAACGCTGCCTGATCTTTGTCCTATCTGACCTCCATGACCCCCACGCAATCCCCGCACTCAAACTCCTAGGCCATCGCCATGACCTCACCGTTTTCCCCCTTCGAGATCCCGCTGAAGATACCATCCCAAAAGCAGGGATCATTAGAGGCCGAGAAGCGGAAACAGGCCGATCGTTTACCACCACTTCGCATAAACAATTCACCTCTCTCGAAAATACCCTAGCTCAACTAAAGAAAGCCTCCATTGATCATTTCCCCATCTATACCAATCAACCCTTTCTCGCCGGACTCCGCCTGTTTCTCCAATCTCGAGCATCCCTTGCCAAATGAACATGCGTTTTCTTCAAATTCTGTCCTTCATTCTCGGGACATTCTCACTGTCGGCTCAGCATACTTCTCCTCTTGGCCTACCACTCAAAATCGAAAATCTACAGATCGACGGACCATTGATCGAACCCATCCCACGCAAGAACAGAGAAGCCTCTCTAGTCGTTCGTGTTCTCTCTTCATCTCCCAATGACAAAGGCCACAAATACACCCTGGAAGTTTATGGCCTCGATCCTGGCAATCATAAAATATCCGAATACCTTCGTCGTACTTCTGGAGAACCTATTCCTGTCCTACTTGAGGATACTCTAAATGTCTCTGTGATAAATTCGCTAGACGCCATCCCTGAGCCAACAAACCTACAACATACCCCGCCAGAAAAAATTGGCGGCTACCGTCTCCTGATGACCAGTCTCGGGACAGTTTGGATTGCCGTTCTTTTTGTCTTCATTTTCTACAAAAAGAAACAGCAAGCTCCAAAACCAGAACCCACTCCTCCAACTCTCCACGACAAACTCACAAAGCTTGTCAAATCTGCCGCTCAAGGAGAACTCTCCGACGAAAACCGAGCCACTCTCGAACGTCTCATCATTGGTCATTGGCAAAAAGAATTACCTGAAATCAACGAACTCCCGGCACCTCAAGCCCTTACTAAACTTCGTGAACATCCCAACGCCTCCCCCCTTCTTCTGAAACTCGAACAATGGCTCCACGCTCCCAAGAAATCAATCTCCCAAGAGGAAATTGCCCCTCTTCTACAGCCATTTAAACGAACCAAGCCTACCCTGAAGTCCATCTCCTAAGCATTGATCTAAAAACCAACAAATAGAGAAGTCCCAATGTTCGCTCACCCCTGGCTATTGACCTTACTAGCGATCCCAGCTCTGCTGATCGCCCATCAATGGTGCACCGATGCTAGAGCCCTCCCTCTTCCCTTTGACCACCAACAAACCAAAAATTCCCGTTTTCTCACGATTCTCCTAAACTCCGTCAACACCCTTCCTTACCTTCTCCTTGCGATCGCCATCCTTCTGATTGCTGGACCGAGAAAATTTGAGCAGCCAAAATCCAAACGCAAACTCACCAACATCATGTTCGTCCTCGACGTCTCAGGATCGATGAGTGCTTCATTCGGTGAAAAAGACCAATACGAGGTTGCGATGGATTCCCTCAATGGATTTCTTGATTACCGAAAAGGCGATGCCTTTTCCTTAATGGTTTTTGGAGACCATAATCTCCGATGGGTTCCGCTCACAACTGACGTTTCAGCCTTCCGCTGCGCCCCACCATTCCTTCACCCTAACAAACTACCTCCATGGTTCTCGGGAGGCACCTCAATTGGCAAAGCGCTCAAGCAAGCCGAGAAATACCTAGTGACTGCCGAAGAAGGTGATCGGATGATCGTTCTACTATCCGATGGTTGGAGTTCAGATCTAGGTGACGGAAACGACGCGAAAGTCGCAGCGAGTCTCCAAGAGAACAAGATTACGACCTTCACCATTCATATCGGAGGAGGCGAGGCGCCTGATGAGGTTTCCGTCATCTCACACATGACCGGTGGCCAAACCTTCGCAGCCGGAGACCCCGGCGCTCTTGATGCCATTTTTCAGAAAATCGACACCATGACCCAAGCTCCATTGGAACGTCTCACTCCTGACCCCGTCGATCACTTTAGACCCTACCTCTACACCGCCTTCGGTATCGGAGCGGCCTACCTTCTTTCTCTGTTTGGACTACGTTATAACCCATGGTAATGAATCCCACCATCATCATCGCAACCCTAGCCGCCCTGGTTCTGACTTCCGGGGCCGAAGCCTTGCATCTGATGCGGATCAGAAAAACCTCCTATCTTGCGTTTGGTCCTTCCGGCAAATTTTCGGTTCCTACTCTCCTTGCCGCCATCCTCCGAGTTCTTTCTCTCACTGCACTTACCTGGGCATTGACCACCCTCTTCTTCGTCCAGCCAAAAGTCTTCCGCTCATCGCTTGAATTCGTCGAACCTAAAGAGAGGCGACACCTTCTCCTTGTTCTCGACGTTTCTCCCTCAATGCGCCTCCAGGATTCGGGAGATGGCACCACGATCTCAAGAACTGAGCGTGCCTCAAAGCTAGTTCAATCGCTGCTAAAAAGAACCACAGACGAAAAACTCCACATCACCATGGTAGCCGTCTACAACGGGGCGAAACCTGTGGTGCAAGAAAGCCGAGACTCAGAAGTCATTCTCAATTTCCTCGACGGACTTCCTCTTTCCTCTGTTTTCCCCACTGGGAAGACCAAACTCTTCGATGGACTCGAAGAGGCCGCAAAGATTGCTGAGCCTTGGCCAGCCAATTCCGCAACCCTCCTTTTAGTAAGTGATGGCGATACTGTTCCAGCCTCAGGCATGCCCAAAATGCCCGCATCAATTGGCGGAACTCTGGTCCTAGGAGTAGGCAATCCAACAAAGGGATCATTCATCGACGGGCGCCAATCCCGTCAAGATGTCGGAACTCTTCAACAAATCGCCTCTCGCCTTGGCGGACAATACCATGATGGCAATCTCAGACATATTCCCACTGCCATGCTCGCCAAAATGGGAACCCTCAAACTCGAAGAAGACAAATTCCAACTAACTCTGCGGGAATACGCAATCATGACCGCCGCTCTGGCAGCATTGATCCTCGCACTCATTCCTATCTTCCTCAAATACCTAGCCGCTTCTTACAATCCCGGCCCAAGAAAACGTCCTTAAAATTTTAACAACCGACCCTAAACTCATAAC
>JAHDGN010000323.1 GCA_020627645.1 Akkermansiaceae bacterium | reverse complement strand
TTCATGTTATTTGGGGTTTCTGCTGTTTTGGCAAAGCCGTTGAAGGTTTTTGTGCTGGTGGGGCAGTCCAATATGGAGGGTCATGCGAAATTTTCTTCCTTTTCTCATGTGGGATTGGATCCAGAGACGAAGCCCATGTTAGACAAGATGGTTGATGATCAGGGGAAGCCGAGGAAGGTGGACGATGTTTACATTAGTTTATTGACTGGTCCGGTGGGTTCTAAAGCTGCAAGTGGGCAGTTGGAGGGTGGATATGGAGCGCGGAGGAATCCGGCTAAAAGCGGAGGGAAGGTGGGGCCTGAGTTTACGTTTGGGATTTATATGCGGGAGTTGTTGGGTGAGCCGGTCATGATTTTGAAGGCGGCATGGGGTGGGAAGTCGCTGTACGAGGATTTTCGTCCGCCCAGTTCTGAGAAAGGTGCCGGAGAGTATTATAAATTAATGATTGGGCATGTGAAAAATTCGTTGGGGAAGTTGGGTGAGCTTCACCCGAAGTATGATGAGAAAGAGGGGTATGACTTAGCTGGGTTTGTTTGGTTTCAGGGTTGGAATGATATGGTGAATCGGAAGGTTTATCCAAAGCGAGATCAGAAGGGGGGGTATGATTTGTATTCTGAGTTGTTGGCGAAATTGATCAGGGATGTGCGCAAAGATTTGGGGGTGGCAAAGTTGCCATTTGTGATTGGAGTGATGGGGGTGAATGGTCCGACGAAGGATTATGCGGGGGGGCAGAAGCGGTATGTTGGAATTCATCAAAATTTTCGAGATGCGATGGCTGCTCCTGCGAAGTTGGAGGAATTTCAAGGGAATGTGGTGGCTGTTTTGACAGAGGATTTTTGGGATCGGGAATTGGATGAGGCGCAGGCGAAGAACGGTCAGGTGAATCGATTGCGGAAGAAGTTGAAGAAGGAGGGAAAGAAGAGGGAAGAGATTGAGAAGGAGGTTGCGGCGTTGCGTAAGGAGTTAGTTTCAGAGAGAGATGAGGAGGTTTTGAAGGGAATTACGAATATGGCTTTTCATTACCATGGCTCGGCAAAAATTTTAGGACAGATCGGCAAGGGATTTGCCGAGGCTGCGTTCAAGATGGTGGAGTAGGGGGGGAGATTTACGATTTTAGATGATCGATTTCAGAGTTTTGATTTAGCCCGAATGTTTTAACTGGTTCATGAAATTTCCGGGCCAGGACTTTCGGGTGAGGTCGTTCGTTGAGATGCGGCTAATTTGGCGGGAGGAGTGTGTCCTCGCGGACGTCTTGGTTTAAATTGGTTTGCCAGTAGTGATTTGATTCGATGTGGAGGCAGGTGAGCCAGCCTCCGCGGCCTGGGTCGGTGTCGATGTTGATGGCGTGGCCGAGGTGAAGTGGGCGGTGGGTTTCTTTTTGGGCAGTGTGTCCGACGACCATGATTTTTCCTGAGCAGTGTGGAAGAGGGTTCCCAAATTTTTTGTGGATGAGGGTGAAGGGGTGTTGTTGGTTGAGGGGGATATCGTGTTCGAGGTTGGCGTGAACAAAGATGTGGGTGTCGGTTTCGTGGTAGGGTAGGGTTTTTCGGACGAATTCCCAGTGGGTTTCGGGAACATCATCCATGCCATTGGGGCCGTATGAGTCGAGGGTTGGTTGTCCGCCCCAGGCTTCGATCCAGTGAGCGAAGTCGGTTTTGTCGATGCGTGAGAGGAGAAATTTTTCTTCGTGGTTTCCGTTTAGGAAAGTGGTTTGGTGGGTTTTTTGGAGGTTGATGAGGAGGTCGATGACTTCTTTGGAGTGTGGTCCTCGGTCGACGTAGTCACCCATGAAGATGAGGTGGTCTTCGGGGGTGGGGGAGATGACTTCGAGCATTTTTTCAAGTGGAGTAAGGCATCCGTGCAGGTCTCCGATTGCGAGTGTTCTCATGTTGTTGAAGTTGGTGTAGCGGGTTGTGGCGGAGTGGTTAAGTCGAATTTTTGGTATCGTTCACATTGTTTGGAATGGGGTGCTTAGTGAGGTTTTTGTTTCGGGAGGTGATATGAGATAGAGGTGTTTTTATATTGATAAGAAGGAGAAGAAATCTTATGTGGTTTAGTTAAGTTTAGTAAATTTGTTATTATGGAATCCCTTCTTCAGCGTCCGGTCTTAGTTCTCAACCGGCTGTGGCAGCCGGTTCATACTTGTTCGGTGAAGCGAGCTTTGAAGCTGTTATGTTTGGGGCATGCTCAGGTGGTTCAGACAGAGGGGGAAGCGAGATATCAAACGCATGATATTGATTCTTGGGTGAGTTATTCGGATGAGACGAGCGGATCTTCTTTGGCTGAGGATTTGATTCATTCGGTCAAAGTGGCTTTGAGGGCTCCGAAGATTATTGTTTTGGGTCTTTATGATCGTTTGCCACGTCGAGAGGTGAAATTTACTCGGCAGAATGTATTTTTGAGGGATAAGCATACGTGTCAGTATTGCGCGAAGGTTTTTCCGGAAAGTCAGTTGAATTTGGATCATGTGCTTCCTCGGGATAAGGGGGGGAAGACGACGTGGGTTAATATTGTGACTTCGTGTATCCCTTGTAATACGAAGAAGGCGAACAGGTTACCAAGAGAGGTGGGAATGAGATTGTTGACTGAACCGAAGGCTCCGCGATGGAGGCCCTTGTTTGGTTTGAAGGAGCAGGCGAGTGAGAAGGCCTGGCAGGAGTTTATTTCGCCAGATCGGCAGAATGTGAGTGTGGGTGCGTAGGGCGGCCTGCGGCCTGCGGCCGAGTTGAGAGTGGAAAGTTGTGAGTGTTGAGTTGGTGGTTGAGGGTGAGGTCAGAACATAGGTAACACTTTTGGTTCAATACATGGGTAACACTTGTTCTGTAAGAGGGTAAGAGGGTAAGAGGGTGACAGTTTGTGTGTTTTTTCCAATTACTTTTCTTCTTTTTTCAGTGGTTTTGGGGGCTGCTCGAAGGGAGCCGTAGGCGACCGAAGAGAGGACCCGCACCGCTGGTAACGAGGCTAGGAAGGTGTGGATGGGATCGCGTCCCCAATGTTTTGTAAAATGCGTTTCAGTCATTGCGGTCAAAACGATTTGAGTTTTGGATCTGGGTCATTTTGGAGGAAGAGATATTTCAGGTGATCTAAAGGCTGGTTTTTGGGCATGAAGTTTGCTATAATTTTTCGCGATGACGATTGAGGTGGATCCTGTGCAACTTGTTTTATTTGCGCAGGTGTCGTTGGGGTTTGTCGGGTTGACTGGTGGAGCGGTTGATTTTTTTTCAGCAGGAGCGTGGAAGGGTGGAGGATTTGTTGTTGGGGTTAACGAGCCATGTGAGAAAGGGGGAGTTTGGTGAGGCGTTGCATGAGACGGGGAGGGTGAAGGGGCCGGAGGCGAGGGTGGTGCATGCTGTTTTGATGAGGCATGGGTTGGATCGGGTAAATTTGAGGGCTCAGTTGGAGGTTCCACGAATTGAGAGGAATATGCGGATTTTGTTGGGGGTTGCGATTTTGGGACCTTTGTTGGGAATGTTTGGGACGGTGTTGGGATTGATTCGTGTTTTTGGTGAGGTTGGTGGTGGTTGGGCGGGACAGTTTACTTTGTCGAGTGGGATGTATGGGAGTTTGCTGACAACGGCGGTGGGTTTAGGTTTGGCGATTCCGGCTTATCTGGTTTATTTGCATCTTTATGGGAAGGCTTGTGGGATGTTGCATCGCTTGGAACGTGCAGGAATTGAGGCTGTGAACATTGTTTGTGATCATCGGGAGAGTGATCGAATTGTGCCGTTCCGGGAAGATTTGGAGAGTAGTCGAGAGGGGCGGAGGGGGTCATAAATTGGGGAGGAAGTCATGAATCTGAAGTTGTCGTTGCCGGAGAAGACGGGTTGGGTTTTTGTGGCCCCCGGGTTTGATTTTTTGGCCTTACTTGGGGTCCTGGTTTTTTTGTCGGGTCAGTTGTCGGGTGAGCGATACGAGGAAGTTGATTTGAGAGGAAAGGCTGTCGATGGGGAGGTTGGGTTGTCGGAGAGGGACAAAAGGCCGGTTGTCGTTTTGGTGAAGAGGGCGGTTGGAGGGGTCGTTTATTTTGTGGATGGAGAGCGGGTGATGAAGAATGAGAGGATGGTTGAAGTTGTGGGGCGTTGTTTGGATGAAAAAAAGTCGGGAGCTGTGGCTTTTCATTTGGGGGAGCGGGTGTTGGCCCGGGACCGAGAGGAGTTTTTGAAAATGTTGAAGGGCTTGTCTGGAGTGAGAGTGTTTGAGGCCTATCGACTAGGAGGAGGGGAGGGATGATGGGGGATGAGTTGGGCGAGGACCGGCTATGGCTTAGGG